>MEEC01000035.1 GCA_001724315.1 Lautropia sp. SCN 70-15
GATCTTGCCGGAGACCGTGCCGTCCTGGATGCGCGCGATCAGCCGCGCGAGTTGCGGCGGCGCGACCGGGCAGGCGTCGATCTCGAGACCGTCGCGATTGAGCGCTGCGGCCAGGTCGACCATGACCCAGTTGGCCGCGGCCTTGGCCAGCGCCGGCCGGTCGGCCTTGTCGCCGGCAGCCGCGACGAGCGCGGCGACGACCGCGTCGAAGTAGGCGGCGGTGTCGCGCGTGGCGGTCAGCGTCGTGGCGTCGTAGCCCGACAGCCCGTACTGATCGACGAAGCGGCGGCGCATGCCGGCCGGCAGCTCGGGCAGCGAGGCACGCACCCGCTCGACCCACTCGGGCTCGATCACCAGCGGCGGCAGGTCGGGATCGGGGAAGTAGCGGTAGTCGTGCGCCTCTTCCTTGCTGCGCATGGACCGGGTCTCGTCGCGGTCGGGGTCGTACAGCCGGGTCTCCTGCACCACGCGGCCGCCGTCCTCGATCAGCTCGATCTGCCGGCGCACCTCGAAGTCGATCGCCCGCTCCAGGAACCGGAAGGAGTTCAGGTTCTTGATCTCGCAGCGGGTGCCGTACTCGGCCTGGCCCATGGGCCGCACGGAAACGTTGGCGTCGCAGCGAAACGAGCCTTCCTGCATGTTGCCGTCGCAGATGCCCAGCCAGACCACCAGCCCGTGCAGCGCCTTCGCGTAGGCCACCGCCTCCTTCGCGGAGCGCATGTCGGGCTCGGTGACGATCTCAAGCAGCGGCGTGCCGGCGCGGTTCAGGTCGATGCCCGACATGCCGTGGAAGTCCTCGTGCAGCGACTTGCCGGCGTCTTCCTCGAGGTGGGCGCGGGTCAGGTGGACGAAGGTCTCGTGCACCTGCGGCTCGCCGCCCTTGCCCTCGGTCTTCCACGCGACCGCCAGCCCGCCGCCGGACACCACCGGGATCTCGTACTGGCTGATCTGGTAGCCCTTGGGCAGGTCCGGGTAGAAGTAGTTCTTGCGGGCGAAGACCGAGCGCGGCGCGATCGCGGCGCCGATGGCCAGGCCGAAGCGGATCGCGCAGTCCACCGCAGCGCGGTTGGCCACCGGCAGCACGCCGGGCAGGGCCAGGTCGACCGGGCAGGCCTGCGTGTTCGGCTCGGCGCCGAAGGCGGTGGAAGCGCCCGAGAAGATCTTCGAGCGGGTGGCGAGCTGGGCGTGCGTTTCCAGCCCGATGACGATTTCCCACTGCATGGCGGTGTGTCCGTGCCGGTCAGAGATTGCGCGCGCAGCCGCCGGTGGCCGGATCGAACATCGCCGGCCAGGCCTGGTCGTCGATGCCGCGCGGCACGCAGCGATTGGCGCAGTTCGAGTGGGCCAGCGTGATCCGGCGCGGCTCCTGCCAGACCAGCAGCTTGCAGGCGCTGCCATCGCGGGCCACCAGCTCGATGTGCGGGCGAGCCTTCGTCTGGCGGAACTCGCCCAGGTCGAAACGGCAGCTGCCCTTGCGGCCGATCGTGATCTCCCACGACATGGCCTGGACCTGGTTGTTGCGAACCACCAGCCGGGCCCGCTCGCGAAAACCGTCTTCCTCGGCCTGCGAACAGAAGCCGTCGAGGTTGATCGCCCGATCGGCGATCGGGGTCGGCCGGGGCGCCGAAGGGCCGATGTCGGGCATCAGGCCGCAGGAGGCGAGCAAGGCTCCCGCCAGCGCGGCGAGCGCAAGGCGAGCGCTCACGCCGGCGAGGCGGCCCGCGCGCGCGGCGGCAGCCGTTCGCGCCCTCATGCCGGCACCTTCAGGTGCCAGTCGGTGGCCTGCTGGAAGCGATGCGCCACATTGAGCAGGCGCGCCTCCTCGAACCAGCGGCCGACCAATTGCAGCCCCACCGGGCGGCCGCCCTCGCCGAAGCCGGCCGGCATCGACAGGCCAGGCAGGCCGGCCAGCGAGGCCGGCAGCGTGTAGACGTCGGCCAGGTAGTTGCGCACCGGGTCGTCGGTCCGCTCGCCCAGGTTCCAGGCCACCGTGGGCGAGACCGGGCCGGCGATCAGGTCGACCGACTCGAACGCGGCACGGAAGTCGTCCGCGATGAGGCGGCGCAGCTTCTGGGCCTGCAGGTAGTAGGCATCGTAGTAGCCGTGCGAGAGCACGTAGGTGCCGATCAGGATCCGGCGCTTGACCTCGGCGCCGAAGCCTTCCGCGCGGGTGCGCCGGTACATGTCGTTCAGGTCGGCGTACTGCGCCGCGCGGTGGCCGTAGCGAACGCCGTCGAAGCGGCTCAGGTTGCTCGAGGCCTCGGCCGGCGCGATCACGTAGTAGGCCGGGATTGCGAGTTCTGTCTTGGGCAGGGAAACCTCGACCACCGTCGCGCCGAGCCCGCGCAGGGTGTCGAGCCCGCGCTCGACCGCGGCGCGTACGTCGTCGGCCAGGCCCTCGCCCATGAACTCGCGCGGCACGCCGATGCGCAGGCCGTCGAGCGGGCGATCGAGGTCGCGGGAAAAATCCTCC
The DNA here is from genome assembly GCA_001724315.1 of Lautropia sp. SCN 70-15. Classification (GTDB taxonomy): domain Bacteria; phylum Pseudomonadota; class Gammaproteobacteria; order Burkholderiales; family Burkholderiaceae_E; genus Zeimonas. The sequence continues at coordinate 2,474 of MEEC01000035.1, forward strand.
TCAGGCTGGTCGACGCTGGTGGCATCACGCGGATCGAAGCCGGCCATGGCGGTGAGCAGCGCCGCGCAATCCTCGGCGCTGCGGGCCATGGCGCCGCCCTGGTCGAGGCTGGACGCGAAGGCGATCATGCCGTAGCGGGACACCCGGCCGTAGGTGGGCTTGACGCCGGTGATGCCGCACATGGCGGCGGGCTGGCGCACCGAGCCGCCGGTGTCGGTGCCGGTGGCCAGCGGCGCGAGCCCCGCGGCGACCGCCGCCGCCGCGCCACCGGAGGACCCGCCGGCGATCGCCGAGCGGTCCCAGGGGTTGCGCACCGGGCCGAAGAAGGAGTTCTCGTTGGCGCCGCCCATCGCGAACTCGTCGCAGTTGGTCTTGCCCAGGCAGACCGCGCCGGCCGCGGCCAGGCGCTCGACGACCGCGGCGTCGAAGGGGCTCACGTAGTGCTCGAGCATCCGCGAGCCGGCGGTCGAGCGCCAGCCGCGGGCAACGAAGATGTCCTTGTGCGCGACCGGGATGCCGAGCAGCGGGCCGCGCTCGCCGCGCGCCAGCCGGGCGTCGGCCTCGCGCGCCTGGGCGAGCGTGAGCTCGGGCTGCACGTCGATGAAGGCATTGAGCTCGCTGGCGGCGATCCGGTCGAGAAAGGCCCCGGCCAGCCCGACCGCGGTGGTTTCGCCGGTGTCGAGCGCGGCGCGCAGTTGCCTGAGGGAAGCGGTGTCGAGTTTCATGGCGGCGGATTGCGGCGCAGCAAGGGCGCCGCGTCGGTCATTCGATGACCCGGGGAACCAGGTAGAGGCCTCGCTCGACCGCCGGCGCCACGGCCTGGTAGTCGGCGCGCCGGTCGGGCTCGGTGACCTGGTCCTCGCGAAGGCGCAGGGCCAGGTCGCGCGCGTGGGTCATCGGGGCCACGCCGGTGGTGTCGACGGCCTGCAGCCTCTCGATCAGGCCGAAGACCGCATTGAGCTGGTCGAGCGTGCGGGCGGCCTCGTCGGCATCGAGCTCGATGCGGGCGAGCGTCGCGAGGCGCTGGACGTCGGACGATGTGAGCGACATGGGAGACTTGGCAAGCGACCGGGTAGCAGGGAGGCCGGGAATCGGGCCGGCAAACAACCGGAAAACAGGCCGGGAAAGGCCCGGGAAGGCCGGGGACATCGGGATCGAGGCCGCCTGACGCCGACCGATGCCCGCAACGCATCCGAACCTGCGTCTTTCAGCTGCGATCCCGTAGGCTTCCGGCTGCAACTCCGGGTGAAAACCCGGCTGTAAATCCGCTGATTTTGAAAGGGATTATACGGTATCATTCGGGCGAATTTTCGTCGGCCGCGCGCGTCGCCGGTTCCCTTTCGAGGTGTCGACCGCGCACCAGGCCGCCGTCGGCCGACCCTCCGATGCGCCCGGGTGCGACAATCCCGACCTTCGAACCCAGAACGGAAGCAACATGCTCGGGTTTCTCCGCAAGTATTTCTCCAACGACCTCGCGATCGACCTCGGCACCGCCAATACGCTGATCTACGTCCGCGGCAAGGGCATCGTGCTGAACGAGCCCTCGGTCGTTGCGATCCGCCAGGAAGGCGGCCCGAACGGCAAGCGCACGATCGCGGCCGTCGGTTCCGAGGCCAAGCAGATGCTCGGCCGGGTGCCCGGCAACATCGAGGCCATCCGGCCCATGAAGGACGGCGTGATCGCCGACTTCACGGTCACCGAGCAGATGCTCAAGCAGTTCATCAAGATGGTGCACGAGTCGCGGCTGCTGTCGCCCAGCCCGCGCATCATCATCTGCGTGCCCTGCGGCTCCACCCAGGTCGAGCGCCGCGCGATCCGCGAATCGGCGCTCGGCGCGGGCGCTTCGCAGGTGTTCCTGATCGAGGAGCCGATGGCCGCCGCGATCGGCGCCGGCCTGCCTGTTTCCGAGGCGGCGGGCTCGATGGTCGTCGACATCGGCGGCGGCACCACAGAGGTCGGCGTGATCTCGCTGGGCGGCATGGTCTACAAGGGCTCGGTGCGCGTGGGCGGCGACAAGTTCGACGAGGCGATCATCAACTACATCCGCCGCAACTACGGGATGATGATCGGCGAGCCCACTGCCGAGGCGATCAAGAACAACATCGGCTCGGCCTTCCCGGGCTCCGAGATCCGCGAGATGGAAGTGAAGGGGCGCAACCTCTCCGAGGGCATCCCGCGCAGCTTCACCATCACCTCCAACGAGATCCTCGAGGCGCTCACCGATCCGCTCAACCAGATCGTGTCGGCGGTCAAGATCGGCCTCGAGCAGACGCCGCCCGAACTGGGCGCCGACATCACCGAGCGCGGCATCATGCTCACCGGTGGCGGCGCGCTGCTGCGCGACCTCGACCGCCTGCTGATCGAGGAGACCGGCCTGCCGGTGCTGGTGGCCGAAGACCCGCTGACCTGCGTGGTGCGCGGCTGCGGCATGGCGCTCGAGCGGATGGACAAGCTGGTCACCATCTTCACCAACGAGTAGTGTGGATCGCAGCCCGCCGCCGTTCTTCAAGCAGGGCCCGTCCGCCAACGTAAGACTTGCGTTCTTCTCGCTGCTGGCGATCGCGCTGCTGATCGTCGACGCGCGCTTCGAGACCATGTCGAAGCTGCGCCAGGGGATCGCGACCGTGCTCTATCCGGTCCAGCGCACGCTGCTGGTGCCGCGCGACCTCGCGGGCACGGCCGGCGGGTACTTCGTCGAGATCGACCGGCTGCGCGCCGAGAATGCCGAGATGCGCCGCATCGAGGCGGCCAATGCCCGGACCCTGCTCCAGACCGAGCAGCTCGCCAGCGAGAACGCGCAGCTGCGCCAGCTGCTCGGCATGCGCGAGCGCACGCCGGTGCGCACCACGGTGGCCGAGGTGCTCTACGATGCCCGTGACGCCTTCTCGCGCACGCTCGTGGTGGACCGCGGCCAGCAGCACGGGGTGCAGGCCGGCCAGCCGGTCATCGACGCCCACGGCGTGATCGGCCAGGTGACCCGCGCGCACCCGCTGTCCAGCGAGGTCACGCTGGTCACCGATCGCAATTCCACGGTGCCGGTCGAGGTGCGACGCACCGGGGCCCGCACGCTGGCCTGGGGTGGCAGCCTGCCCGGCACGATCGAACTGCGCTTCCTGCCGGTGGTCACCGACATCCGCGAAGGCGACGAGCTGATCACCTCCGGGCTGGACGGCCTCTTCCCGGCGGGCCTGCCGGTGGGACGGGTCAGCTCGGTCGCGCCCGGGTCGACCTCGGCCTTCCTGAGCGTGAGGGCGACGCCGGCGGCGCGCGTGGAGCGCACGAAGCTGCTGCTGATCCTGCTGGCCGAGCCGCCCGCGCAGGCGCCGCCCACAGCGGAACCGAAGGACTCGAGCGCGCGCCGCGCGCGAAGGGGCTGAACCATGCCGATGCCGCCGCAATACCTGCTGCTGCCAGCCAGCCGGGCCTTCATCACCTTCTCGCTGATCGCCGCCTTCGTGCTGAACCTGATGCCCTGGGGCCGGATCCCGGGCGTGCCGGACTTCATGGCGCTCGCGCTGGTCTTCTGGAACATCCACCAGCCGCGGATGGTCGGGATCGGCATCGCCTTCCTGTTCGGCCTGCTGCTCGACGTGCACGACGCCTCGCTGCTCGGCCAGCACGCGCTCGCCTACACGCTGCTCTCCTATGGCGCGATGAGCCTTCACCGCAGGGTGCCGTGGTTCGAGATGCCGGCGCAGATGCTGCACGTGCTGCCGCTCTTCCTGCTCGCCCAGGCGGTCACGCTGGTGGTGCGGCTGGCGGTGGGCGGCGACTTCCCCGGATGGGGCTGGTTCCTGCAAGGCATCGCCACCACGCTGCTGTGGCCGCTGGCCGACCTGCTGCTGCTGGCGCCGCAGCGCCGCGCGGTCGACCGCGACGAGAACCGGCCGATCTGAGGCAGCCCCGGCGATGGTCGAAGTCCGGAACCCCGAACGCGAGCTGCGCCGGCTCAGGCTGCGGCTCGTCGTCGCGATGCTGTTCGCGGTGGCCTGCTTCGGCCTGCTCGTCGCGCGCTTCGCGTGGCTGCAGGTGCACCGCTACGAAGACTTCCACGCGCAGGCCGAGGAAAACAGGATCTCGCTGCTGCCGGTGCCGCCTTCGCGCGGGCTGATCTACGACCGCAACGGCGTGCTGCTCGCCGAGAACGTGTCGGCCTACACGCTCGAGCTCTCGCCCAAGCGGATCGGCTATGCGAAGCTCGACGCCACGATCGACGCGCTGACCCGGATCGTCGAGGTCACGCCGCTCGAGCGGCGCCGGTTCAAGCGGCTGGCCGATGAGAACCGCAGGGCCGACAGCCTGCCGCTGAAGACCCGCCTGACCGACGAGGAAGTGGCCCGGCTCGCGGTGCAGCGCTACCGCCTGCCCGGCGTGGAGATCCGGGCGCGGCTGTTCCGCCACTACCCGCTCGGCGAGACCGCCGCGCACGTGCTCGGCTACATCGGCCGGATATCGATCGACGACCAGAAGCGGCTCGAGGACCAGGAGCTGCTGTCGAGCTACGCCGGCTCCACGCACATCGGCAAGCTGGGCGCCGAGCTGTCCTACGAGCGCGAGCTGCACGGCAAGCCGGGCGTCGAGGAGGTCGAGGTCTCGGCGGGCGGCCGCGTGGTGCGCACGCTGTCGCAGACGCCCCCGCAGCCGGGCGCCAACCTGTACCTGTCGATCGACATCCGGCTGCAGAAGCTGGCCGAGGACGTGTACGCCGGGCGGCGCGGCGCGCTGGTCGCGATCGAAGCGAAGACCGGCGACGTGCTGGCGATGGTGTCGAGCCCTTCCTTCGACCCGAACCTGTTCATCGACGGCATCGACACGCAGACCTGGCAGGGGCTCAACGAGAACCCGGACCTGCCGCTGCTCAACCGGCCCTTGCGCGGCGCCTATCCGCCCGGCTCGACCTACAAGCCCTTCGTGGCGCTGGCCACGCTGGGCGCCGGCCTGGTCAGGCCCGGTGACACGATCAGCGACCCGGGCTTCTTCCAGCTGGGCAACCACCGCTTCCGCGACTCGCGGCCCGGCGGCCACGGCACGGTCGACCTGCGCAAGTCGATCGTGGTGTCGAGCGACACCTACTACTACAAGCTCGCCTACGAGATCGGCGTCGACAAGCTGCACGACCTGATGAAGCCCTGGGGCTTCGGCCAGCTGACCGGCATCGACCTGGAGCACGAAACCGCAGGCATCCTGCCGTCCTCGACCTGGAAGATGCGCCGCTACAAGAAGCGCTGGCTGCCGGGCGAAACGCCGTCGATCGGCATCGGGCAGGGCTACAACGCGTTCACGATCCTGCAGCTCGCGCACGCCACCGCCACGCTGGCCAACGGCGGCGTGGTGATGCGCCCGCACGTGGTGCGGACGGTCGAGGATCCGACCACCCGCGAGCGGCGGCAGACCGTCACCGCCGAGTCGAGCCGCATCCCGGTGCGCCCGGAGCACCTCGAGCTGGTCAGGTCGGCGATGATCGAGGTCAATCGCTCGGGCACCGGCCGGCATGTCTTCGGCAAGGCGCCCTACACCGTGGCCGGCAAGACCGGCACCTCGCAGGTGATCGGCATCAAGCAGGGCGAGCGTTACGACGCCAAGCGCATCGACGAGCGGCATCGCGACCACTCGCTGTTCGTGGCCTTCGCGCCGGCCGAGGCGCCCCGGATCGCGGTGGCGGCGATCGTGGAGAACGGCGGATTCGGCGCCCAGGCGGCCGCACCGCTGGTGCGCGCGGTGCTCGACTACTACCTGCTCGGCAAGCTGCCCGACGACTTCCCCGGCGACGCCCTGCCGCCTCTGCCGGACGAGGCCGAGATGCGCGACATCCCGGAAAGCCTCGAACCCGAGACCGTGAATCCCCCCGAGGGCGAGCGCAGATGATCCACGAGAACCCGCCCCTGCTCACCCGCATCCGGCCCTGGGTCTTCGTGTTCGACGGTCCCCTCGCGGTCGGGCTGGCCCTGCTCGTGGGGATCAGCCTGGTCACGATGTACTCGGCCGCCATCGACTACGACGGCCGGATGCTCGACCACGTCCGCAACCTCTCGCTCGCCTTCGTCGTGATGTGGGCGGCCGCCTGCCTGCCGCTGCCGTGGATGATGCGCTCGGCGGTGCCGCTCTACCTGATGGGCGTCGCCCTGCTGATCGCGGTGGCGCTGTTCGGCGACATCGCGAAAGGCGCCCGGCGCTGGCTCGACCTGGGCGTGACGCGCGTCCAGCCCTCCGAGCTGATGAAGATCGCCATGCCGTTGATGCTCGCCTGGTGGTTCCAGAACCGGGAAGGCGTCCGGCGCTGGTACGACTTCGCGATCGCCGCGGTGCTGCTGCTGGTGCCGGTGCTGCTGATCGCCCGCCAGCCGGACCTGGGCACCGCGCTGCTGGTGTCGGCCGCCGGCCTCTACGTGATCTTCTTCGCCGGCCTGCCCTGGAAGGTGATCGCCGGCGGGATCGTGGCGGGGCTCGCCGCGCTGCCCCTGCTGTGGAGCGTGATGCACGACTACCAGAAGCACCGGGTGATGATGCTGCTGGACCCGACCTCGGACCCGCTCGGCAAGGGCTTCCACATCATCCAGTCGACGATCGCGGTCGGCTCGGGCGGCATCTGGGGCAAGGGATGGATGGAGGGCACCCAGGCGCACCTGGAGTTCGTGCCCGAGCGCACCACCGACTTCGTCTTCGCGGTCTTCGCCGAGGAGTTCGGCCTGGTCGGCAACGGGGTGCTGCTGCTCGTCTACCTGCTGATCATCGGCCGCGGACTGGTGATCGCCGCCAACGGCGCCAGCGTGTTCGCCCGGCTGCTGGCCGGCGCGATCACGCTGATCTTCTTCACCTACGCCTTCGTGAACATGGGCATGGTGACCGGCGTGCTGCCGGTGGTGGGCGTGCCGCTGCCGCTGATGTCCTACGGCGGCACCGCCATGGTCACGCTCGGGCTCGGCCTGGGCCTGCTGATGAGCATCAGCCGGCAACGCCGGCTGGTGCAGAGCTGAACCGCGCGGCTGGCGCCGAACCGCCGGCCGCCCGATCGCCGGCCTCAGCCGCCGGCCACCTCGAGCATGATCTTGCCGATGTGGGTCGACGACTCCATCAGCGCATGCGCCGCCGCGGCCTCGGCCAGCGGATAGACCTTGTGGATGACCGGCAGCGCGCGCCCCTGCTCGAGCAGCGGCCAGACCTGCGCGCGCAGCGCGTCGGCGATCGCGGCCTTGTCGGCGGCGCTGCGCGGGCGCAGCGTGGAACCGGTGAAGGTCAGGCGACGCGTCATCAGCGTGGTCCAGTCCACCTCGACCCTGGGCGCCTGAAGGAAGGCGATCTGCACCAGGCGGCCGTCCAGCGCCAGCGACTTCAGGTTGCGGCCGATGTAGTCGCCGCCCACCATGTCGAGGATCAGGTCCACCCCCTTCTTGTCGGTGAGCCGCGCGATCTCCTCGACGAAGTCCTGCTCGCGGTAGTTGATCGCGGCGGAGGCGCCGAGGTCGAGGCAGACCTTCGCCTTCTGCGCGTTGCCCACCGTGGTGAACACGGTGGCCCCGCGCGCGGCGGCGAGCTGGATCGCGGTCAGGCCGATGCCCGACGAGCCGCCGTGCACCAGGAAGGTCTCGCCGGCGGCCAGGCGGCCGCGCTCGAACACGTTGGTCCAGACGGTGAAGTAGTTTTCCGGGATCGCGGCGGCCTGCAGCAGCGAAAGCCCCTTCGGCACCGGCAGCGCCTGACCCTCGGGCGCCACGGCGTACTCGGCGTAACCCCCGCCGTTGGTCAGCGCGCAGACCTTGTCGCCGAGCTTCCACTTCGAGGCGCCGTCGCCGAGCGCGACCACCTCGCCCGCCACCTCGAGGCCGATGAAGGGCGACGCGCCCGGCGGCGGCGGATACTTGCCCTGGCGCTGGATCACGTCGGGGCGATTGACGCCGGCGTAGGCCACGCGGATCAGCACCTCGCCCGGGCCGGGCGCCGGCACTTGGCCCTCGGCGGCCTTGAGGACCTCGGGCGCGCCGCCGGCGCCATGGTCGATGTAACGCATCTTCTGGGGGATCTGGGTCATGTTTGCGGATGATTCCGGTTGATACGGGCTTGCGACAGCCTGCCGGCTCGCTCATAGTGGGCCCCGACCGAACGGCGGGGAGAAAGAAGTTGCCAACCTTACACAATTCCTCCGGAAGCGACTACGCGTACATCCCGGGCGGCCTGCCGTTTTCTTCCGGTGTCGTCGCGCTGCCCGGTTTCGAGATCGTCCGCGCGTGTTTCGCGCGGCCGCTGCCGGTGGCCGCCGGCTTCGACGCGATCGCCGCGCACCTGCGCGAGCACGGCCGCCCGCTCACCGCACTGTGCGCGGCCGAACTTCGCTCGCCGGAGCCCTTCTCCTTCGACGGCTTCGCCGAGTTCAATGCATCGTGGGTCGGCACCCTGCGGCGCTGGGGCCTGGTGCGGCAGGAGGGCAATCCGGTGGCGCGCAGCAACGTGTGCCCGGTGCACGAGCCGCCGGCGGCGCCGGTGTTCCACGCCTTCTGCTACACCGTGCCCTCGGCGGCCGCCCAGGCGGGCCTGCTCACCACCTCCGACCACTCCGAGCGCGCCCCGGGGCCCCGCAGCTTCGTGCTGGCCGGCTACGCGGAGTGGGCCGAGGGCACCGCCTTTCCTGACGGCATCGTGGCGCGCGGCGACCGCTCGAGCGCCGGGCTCGAGCAGAAGGCCGGCTTCGTGCTCGACACGCTGCAGCGGCGCTGCGTGCAGCTGGGCGGCGACTGGCGGGCGCTCACCGCGGTACAGGTCTACACCGAGCACGACATCGGCCCGCTGGTGGCCAGCCAGTTCGCGCCGCGCGGCCTGCTGCCGCTGGGCCTGCACTGGTACCCGTGCAGGCCGCCGGTGCAGGGGCTGGAATTCGAGATCGACGCGCGCTGCGTGCGGCGGGAGCTGGTCATCGATTGAGGGCATGCCGCGTTGCGCCTTGACCGGCTCCGGCCACTGCGATTAGGCTTTGTCGCAAGGCGCCGGCCCGTCCGGCGCCGCCGAATCCGACAGCGATTCGCGCATGACCGACCACCCCCGGGCCCGAGTTGCCCGGTTCGGCAGCCGGCATCGCTCGAGGAGAGGCAGCCGCCACTCGCGGCTCACGGGGGCGCGGTAAACATCCGCGCCCCTTTCTTTTGCGTCCCTTCTTTTGCGGCAGCCCGACTCGCCACCGCCCCACCGCAGCACCGCCATGCCCACCCGCCGCCAAGCCCCTTCTCCCTTCTCACTTCCCCCTTCTCTTCCCTCATCCCCCGACCGCCTCGTCGCCGCCGCGCTCGCGCTGCGCGACCAGGTCGAGGCGATGCGCTTCTCGGCGCCGGTCGCCCACGTCTACGATCCGCTGGACTATGCCTGGGCGGGTCACGAGGCCTATCTTCGGCGCTTCGGCGGCGGCCGCAAGCGAGTCGTCTTCCTGGGCATGAATCCCGGCCCCTTCGGGATGATGCAGACCGGCGTGCCCTTCGGCGAGGTGGCGGCCGTGCGCGACTGGATGGGCATCGAGGCGCCGATCGGCCGCCCGGCCGCCGAGCATCCGAAGCGACCGATCGACGGCTTCGCCTGCACCCGCTCCGAAGTGAGCGGTCGCAGACTGTGGGGCTGGGCTGCGGAGCGCTTCGGCGCTGCGGAGCGCTTCTTCGCCGAATGCTTCGTGCTGAACTACTGCCCGCTGGTCTTCCTGGAGGCGGGCGGCCGCAACCTCACGCCCGACAAGCTGCCGGCGGCCGAGCTCGGCCCCTTGCAGCAGGCCTGCGACGCCCACCTGCGCGCGGCGCTGGCGGCCTTGCAGCCGGACTGGGTCATCGGGATCGGGGTCTGGTCGATGAAGCGGGCGCTGGCCGCGCTGGGCGGCGATGCGGCAGGCGGTCGCGGCGCCGAAACCGCCGCGGCCGAGGCTCTGCCCTCGCCGCGCCGCCCGCGCATCGACACCATCCTTCACCCGAGCCCGGCCTCGCCCGCGGCGAACCGCGGTTGGGCGCCCGCGGTCGACAAGCGCCTGGCCGAGCTGGGCGTGTTCGACCGATGACCCGGATCCTCACCATCACACCGAACCCGGCCCTGGACCTCTCGACCACGACCGAGACGGTCAGGGACACGAGCAAGCTTCGCTGCACCGCGGCCCGCTTCGACCCCGGCGGCGGCGGGATCAACGTGGCCCGTGTCGTCCGGCGGCTGGGCGGCGACTGCCTCGCCCTGTTTCCGGTGGGCGGCGCAACCGGGCAGCGCCTGCGGGGTTTGCTCGAAGAGGAGGACGTTCCCTGCCACTGCGTCGACATCGCCGGCGAGACGCGGGAGAGCTTCTCGGTTCGCGAGCGCTCCACCGGCCGCGACTTCCGATTCGTGCTGCCGGGGCCCGAACTCGCTCCGCCCGAGTGGCAGGCCTGCCTCGACGCGGTCGCGACGCACGCCAGGCCGGGCGGCTTCGTGGTCACGAGCGGCAGCCTCCCGCCGGGCGCGCCCGCCGACTTTCACGCGCGGGTGGCGCAGCGGGCGCGCGCGGTCGGCTGCCAGGTGGCCGTCGACGCCTCCGGCCAGCCGCTCGCCGAGGCGCTGAAGGCCGGCGTGGACCTGGTCAAGCCCAGCCTGCGGGAGTTGCGCGAGCTGACCGGACTGCCGCTCGCCACCGAGCCGGAACGGCTGGCGGCCGCGCGCGCGCTCGTGCGAGACGGGCGGGCCGGCATCGTGGCCTTGTCGCTGGGCGCCGAAGGCGCGCTGCTGGTCGGCGCCGGCACCGAGCTGCGCGCCCCGCCGGTGCCGGTCCAGGTCGCCACCACGGTCGGCGCCGGCGACAGCTTCCTGGCCGGCCTGGTCTGCGTGCTGGCGCGCGGCGAGCCGCTCGAGGAGGCCTTCCGGACCGGCATGGCGGCCAGCGCCGCCGCCCTGCTGGGCCTCGGCACCACGCTGTGCCGGGCAGCGGACGTGCGCCGGCTGCGCGAGGCGGTGGCGATCGAGCGCCTCTGAGCGGTGCGCCCACGGGAGCGAGCGGGGCGCTCGAGCGAAGCTCCGGTCGCCGCGAGTTGACGTTTACGTAAAGTGTCGACGATGATCCGCGCATGGCGACCTACACGATCAGCGAGCTGGCGCGGGAGTTCGACGTCACCCCGCGCACGATCCGGTTCTACGAGGACCAGGGGCTGCTGGCCCCCGAGCGCACCGGCACCGGAGGGCGCCAGCGGGTCTACTCGCAGCGCGACCGCACGCGGCTGAAGCTCACCCTGCGCGGCAAGCGGCTCGGTCTCTCGCTGTCCGAGGTCCGCGACCTGATCGACATGTACGACTCGCCGTCGGGCACCGTCGCCCAGCTCGAGAGCTTCCTCGAGGTGCTCGCGCGGCATCGCCACACGCTGGAGCAGCAGCTGCGCGACCTGAACGAGACGCTGGCCGAGATCCGCACTCACGAGACCCGCGCCCGGGGGCTGCTCGCCGACCTTCGCAAATGACGTTTACGTTAACGTAAACTATTGCGAACCAGGAGGAACATCCCGATGCAGCAAACCTTCGCCGGGCAAGCGGCGATGCGCCTGATCGGCCGGGTCCGCAAGGCCGGGCGTACGATCACGGTTGCGGAGGGCGAGGCCTGGGCGATCCGGGACGACGGGACCCGCAAGCTGATCGCGACGATGACCGGAACGCTGATGACCGTGCGCGACCGCGACGGCATCCAGGGATGACCCAGGAACAGGCAAGGAGAACGACCCCATGGTGACGATACCCGGACTGCAGTTCGACCTCGGCGAGGACATCGCGATGCTGCGCGATTCGCTGCAGCAGTTCACCGCGAACGAGATCACCCCGCGCGCCAACGAGATCGACCGCAGCGACCAGTTCCCGATGGACCTGTGGCGCAAGTTCGGCGAGTTGGGCGTGCTCGGCATGACGGTTCCCGAGGAGTACGGCGGCACCGACATGGGCTACCTGGCGCACATCGTGGCCATGGAGGAGATCTCTCGCGGCTCGGCCTCGGTGGGCCTGTCCTACGGCGCGCACTCCAACCTCTGCGTGAACCAGATCAACCGCAACGGCACGGCCGAGCAGAAGCGCAAGTACCTGCCCAGGCTGGTCTCCGGCGAATGGGTGGGCGCGCTGGCGATGTCCGAGCCGAACGCCGGCTCCGACGTCGTCTCGATGAGGCTGCGCGCCGAGTTCCGCGGCGACCGCTGGGTGCTCAACGGCACGAAGATGTGGATCACCAACGGTCCCGATGCCGACGTGCTCGTCGTCTACGCGAAGAACGACGTCGAGGCCGGCCCGCGCGGCATCACCGCCTTCCTGATCGAGAAGGGCTTCAAGGGCTTCTCTGTGGCGCAGAAGCTCGACAAGCTGGGCATGCGCGGCAGCCACACCGGCGAGCTGGTGTTCGAGGACTGCGAGGTGCCTGCCGAGAACGTGCTGGGCGGCCTGGGCGAGGACCCGCTGACCGGCGTGGGCCGCGGCGTGAACGTGCTGATGAGCGGGCTGGAC
>MEEC01000036.1 GCA_001724315.1 Lautropia sp. SCN 70-15
GAGCCCATCGAGGTGCCGCCGTACTTGTGAACGATCAGTGCCATGGTCGGCTCTTGTCAGCCCGGGAGCGCCCGGGCGGTCACGTGGGAAAACCCGAGATTCTAACGCGACCGTTCTGCGACGCCGAAACCGCGTCTAGTCCGCCAGGTAGTACTCGACGGTCGAGACCACCCTCACCTTCTTGATGTGCGGCGTGCTGGCGTCGCGATCGTCGATCGAGAACTGTCCCTGGCTGGCGCGCCGGATCTTGCCCAAGTGGCTGCCCGAGTCGTTGGCGAACTTCGTGGCCGATTCGCGGGCGTTGCGGGTGGCCTCCTCGATCATCTCGGGCTTGATCGCATTCAGGCCGGTGAAGAGGAACTGGGTCTGGGCGCCGTGGTCGCCGCCGATCGCGATGCCCTCCCGCCCCAGCTCGCCGAGGCGGTTCATCGTGGCGCGCACCCGGGCCACGTCGGCGGTGTAGACGGTGACCGTGGCGCGGCCGGTGTAGCGGAAGGGGCTGCGCTCGTCGCCGCCGTACTCGCGCGCCTGCTTGTCGACGACCGACGGGGCCGAGGATCCGATCTCCTCGGGCTTGAAGCCGGCCTGCTTCAGGAACTCGACTAGGCGAGTGCTCTTGCGCTCGATGGTCCGGTACAGATTGCCGACGTCGTTGTCGGCCTCGGCGAAGGAGATCGGCCAGATCGCCAGGTTGGCCGGCACCTCGCGCTCGGACAGGCCCTTGACCTCGACGGTCCGGTCCAGCTGCTTGAAGGCCAGCAGCGACTGGCCGCCCAGCCAGGCGGCGCCGATCAGGCCGATCGCGACGAGCAGGCCGAGGACGGCCGCTGCGGGCGCCTGACGGATGACGCGGGGATCGGAAGAGGGTTGCATGGACTAAATGATCCTTTTTATTCAGTACCTTGAGGCTGTTTTCTACCAGAACACTTCAGATCATTGGGCCGATGGCCAAACCGGGTTCGCCACGGGCGCCGAGCCAGCGCTGGGTGCGCTTGGGGCACTTCCTAGACATGACAAAACACTTGCGCTTTGTTCTGTATCTATTTGTTTGAACTTTATTTATCGTGAAATCTTCCATTCGAGCCGGTAGCGTTCGCCCTGGGTTGCCACTCGATCGGCATCGATGCCCAGCCTGGGCACCCACACAGGATGCCCGCGCGACCACAGGATCGGCAAGCGGGGCCGGAGCCAGGGCGGCACGCCCTGCTCCTGGAACAGGTTCTTCAGGCTGCGATGCGGCCCGTCAGGCCGGGTTCGGAGCCGCTCTCCTCCCGTTCGAGGGCGCAGGACCAGATCGGGAGCGCGGAGGTCGTCGGCACCCAGACCGGGCCGGCCAGGCTCCAGGACAGGTTCGATCAGCAGCCAGCCACCCAGTTCGGGACAGTCGATCCGGCCCTCGCCGGCCCAGCTGATCGGCACCGGCCGCGCTCCCTCCGCCGCTCCGACCAAGGCCGGGGCGGCGGCAGCCGCGCCCTCCGGGAGCGTGCCACCCGGCGCGAGCCCCGCCGCGGCTGGCGCCAGGATCACCAGATCGCGGTAGCGACGCAGCATCCGCCCATCATGACTCAAGGCCACCTGCGTATCTTCGCGCGGCGACTCCAACTGCCGCACGAACTCCGCCAGGCGCGCGCGCGACGGCATCCGCGCCCCGCACTCGGCCAGCCAGCGGCGCAGCACGCCCGGACGGCGCGCCACGGGTAGAGCCCGCCAGGCCGACAGCGACAGGCACAGGCCGAACTCCCTGGATTCCACCTCGACCCCGCCGAGGTCCCGGAGCTCCAGGGCGCGGATGCGGTCGCGCGCCTCGCGCAGCGAGGCCAGCGTGTCGGGCAGACGATGGCGCAGCGAAGGCAGCACCCGGTCGATCGCCGGCATCAGCTGGCGACGCAGCGCGTTGCGCGCCAGGCGCTCGTCGGCGTTGGACGGATCCTCGATCCAGGAGAGCGCCGATTCCCGGGCCCATTGTTCGATGCAACGCCGCGGCAGCGCCAGGAAGGGCCTGAGCAGTCTGAGCCCGCCGCGGGTCAGGTCGGCCTCGATGCCGACCAGGCCGTCCAGCCCCGCCCCGCGCGCCAGGCGAAGCAGGAAGGTCTCGATCTGGTCGTCGGCGTGGTGGGCGGTCAGCATGACCGACACGCCGCACTCCGCGGCCATCTCGGCCAGCGCCGCGTAGCGGTGCTCCCGAGCCCAGGCTTCGAGGCTCTCGCCGCGCGCGGGCGAGCCAAACAGCCGCCGTGCGCGGAAGTCCACGCCCAGCCCCGCCGCCTGACGCGCGCAATGCGCGGCCCATTCGGCCGAGGGCGCCTGCAGGCCGTGGTCGACGTGAAAGGCGAGCAGCCGTCCGGCCGGCAGGACTTGCGCCGCCGCGTGCAACAGGGCGGTGGAATCCAGGCCGCCGCTGAAGGCGACGGCCACGCGCGCCGAAGCGCCCAGCGGCGCGAGCGCCGCGCCGAGCGCCTCGACCGGGCCGGGATCAGCCCTGCCCGGTCTCCTTGAACTTGCCATAGGCCATGATCCGCTCGAGGCGATGCCTGAGCAGGTCGTCGAGCCGCATGCCCTGCAGCTGGCGCAGCGAGTCGGACAGGGCGCGCTTGAGCAGCAGCGCCATCTGCTGCGGGTCGCGGTGGGCGCCGCCCACCGGCTCGGTGACCACCTTGTCGACCAGGCCCAGGGTCTTGAGGCGCTGGGCGGTGATGCCCAGCGTTTCCGCGGCGTCGGGCGCCTTCTCCGCGCTCTTCCAGAGGATGGCCGCGCAGCCCTCGGGCGAGATCACCGAGTAGACCGAGTACTGCAGCATCAGCGTGACGTCGCCGACCGCGATCGCCAAGGCGCCGCCGGAGCCGCCCTCGCCGATGATCGTGGTCACGATCGGCACCCGCAGCGCCGCCATCTCGAACAGGTTGCGGCCGATCGCCTCGGACTGGTTGCGTTCCTCGGCGCCGATGCCCGGAAACGCCCCGGGCGTGTCCACGAAAGTGAGCACCGGGATCTCGAACTTCTCGGCCAGCTTCATCAGCCGCAGGGCCTTGCGATAGCCCTCGGGGCGCGGCATGCCGAAGTTGCGATAGCCGCGCTCCTTGGTGTCGCGCCCCTTCTGGTGGCCGATCACCATCACCGACTGGCCGTTGAAACGGGCCAGCCCGCCCACGATGGCCGGGTCGTCGGAGAACGCGCGGTCACCGTGAAGCTCGTGGAAGTCGGTGAAGATCGCCTTGACGTAGTCGAGCGTGTAGGGCCGCTGCGGATGGCGGGCGACCAGCGCGGTCTGCCAGGGGGTGAGCTTGGCGTAGGTCTCCTTGACCAGGGCCATGCTCTTCTTCTGCAGTCGCTCGACCTCGTCGGCGATGTCCAGCGCCGAGTCTTCCTGCGCAAAGCGCAGCGCCTCGATCTTCTGCTCGAGGTCCGCGATCGGCTGCTCGAAATCCAGGAAAGTAGTCTTCATCAGTACTCCACGGGCACCGGCTCGAGGCTGCGCCACAGGTACCAGGTGGCGACCGTTCTCCAGGGGCGCCAGGCTTCGCCCAGCTGCTGCGCCTCGCGTCGCGACACGCTCTCCCCGTTCCGGTAGTGCTTCTCGATTCCGCGCAGCAAGCCGAGGTCATCCACTGGAAGAACATCGGGCCGCAACAGATTGAATATCAAAAACATTTCCGCTGTCCAGCGACCGATCCCGCGGACCGCCACCAGTTCGGCGATGATGGCCTCGTCGTCGCGCGAGGGCCAGTGCGTGGGATCGACCTCGCCGACGTGGAAGCGCCTGGCCAGGTCCTTCAGGTACTCGGCCTTGCGCTCGGACAGCCCGCAGTTTCGCAAGGTGGCCACGCGCATCCGCGAGACCCGCAGCGGAACGACCTCGCCGGCGGCCGCTTCGAAGCGGTTCCAGACCGATTGCGCCGCCTTCACCGAGATCTGCTGGCCCACGATCGAGCGTGCCAGGGTCTGGAAGGGATCTCCGCGCGAAACCAGATGCGCATGGCCCCGCTCGGCGATGATCCGCCCCATGACCGGATCGCGGCGCGACAGGTCGCGGCAGGCGTCGTCCCAGAAGTCGGGTTTCATCGGCTCGGGCCATCCTCGCGGCGGGCGCGCAGTGTATCAGTGCCCGCGCAGCGGCAGGTTGAACAGCAGGTTCTGCGGCTTCATGCGCAGCACCCCATCCTCGTCCATGGCCAGCGCCAGGTAAACCGGCTTGCCGGCCACCTGCGGATCCTGGTCTTCCAGGCGCTCGAAGTCCAGCCGCATCAGCAGCAGCAGGCGGCGATGCTCGTCCGGCGTGAGGCCGCCGTCGCGCCAGAGCGTGTCGAGCAGCTTGCTCGCCTCGGCGTCGAGCCCGACGTGCCAGCGCCAGCGGGCGTCCTCGATCTGGGCCAGCGTGCGGACCTTGACCGCCACGCCGAGCAGGTGCCCGACCCAGCGGCGCAGCAGGTCGCAGAGCATGGCCGAGGCGGTGCGCCCGTGCGTGAGCTCGACCGCGAAGTCGTGGCGCTCGTCGCGGCCGAAATAGGCCTCGGCGTTCTCGCGGTCGATGACCTCCAGGTCCACGCCGCGGGCAGCGATCTGCGCCTGGGCCAGCAGCCGGCCGAGATCGCCGAGCCCCTGGTCCTCGCGACGCGCGTCGACCGTTTCGAGGTCGGCCAGCAGCACCCGGTTGTCGGCGATCGACACCCGCTGCTCGCGGAACCAGAGTTCGGCCACGCGCAGCATCAGCCCGTCTTCGCAGTCGGCCAGCAGGTGGTGGACGATGATCTGCGCGAGCTGGTCCACGAAGAGCGGCGGCACGTCGATCCGGCCCGCGCGCTGCGCGTCGGCGAAGATGGCCACGTAGGCCGCTTGCAGGTTGGGCGCGCCCAGCAGCCGGTCGCGAAAGCGCAGGAACATGCGCCAGTTGTCGCGGGCATCGGGATCGGCCAAGCCGGCCAGTTGCGCGTCCGGAACCGCCGCCCGCGGCGCGGCCAGCAGGCCGTCGTACAGCGCGCGCTCGGCGGCGCAGGACTCGGGCACCGGCGCGAGTTCGGGCCGGCGCAGGTAGGCCGCGAGGAACTCGTCGGTGACGATCAGGCCGCCGTGCTCGTCCACGTCGAGCAGGGCCAGTCCGGAATGGACCCAGAAGGGTTTCATCCGATCAGGCGCGCCGCCAGGTCGTGCCCGCGGGCCCGTCTTCGAGCACGATGCCCTGCGCGCTCAGCGCGTCGCGGATCCGGTCGGCCTCGGCCCAGTTCTTCGCCTTCTTGGCGGCGACCCGCTCGGCGATCGCGGCCCGCCTGCCGTCGTGGCGGCCTCGCTGCCGTGCAGGCCGGTGCGGCGCGCCTCGGCCGGATCGCGCGCGAGCAGGCCCAGCAGGCCGGACAGTTGCCTCAGCTCGAGCACCGCCCGGGCCGAGCCGCTGCGGTGAACCTCGGCGGCCAGGTCGAACAGCACGGACAGGGCGATCGGCGTGTTGAAGTCGTCGTCCATCGCCTCGCGAAAACGCGCGGCGGCGGGCGCGGACCAGTCGATCGGCGCCTCTTCGGCGGGCGCCGCGAGCGCCGCCTGCGCGGCGGCATCGCCGGCGGCAGCCGCATCGAGCGCGCCGTACAGTCGCAGCAGCGCCTGGCGCGCGTCCTCGAGATGGGCGTCGGAGTAGTTGAGCGGGGAGCGGTAGTGCGCGCGCAGGATGAACAGCCGCACCACCTCCGCGTCGAACTTCTTCAGCACCTCGCGGATCGTGAAGAAGTTGCCCAGCGACTTCGACATCTTCTCGTCGTCGACGCGCACGAAGCCGTTGTGCATCCAGTAGCGCACGAACTGGCAGCCCAGCGCCCCTTCGCTCTGGGCGATCTCGTTCTCGTGGTGCGGGAACTGCAGGTCGGCGCCGCCGCCGTGGATGTCGATGGTCTTGCCGAGCAGGCTGGTGGCCATGGCCGAGCACTCGATGTGCCAGCCGGGACGCCCCGGACCGAAGGGCGAGCCCCACTTCGCCTCGTCGGGCTCGTCTGCCTTGGCGGCCTTCCAGAGCACGAAGTCGAGCGGATCCTGCTTGGCGTCGTCGACCGACACCCGCTCGCCGGCGCGCAGGTCGTCGAGCGACTTGCCCGACAGCCGGCCGTAGCCGTCGAAGCGCCGCACCGAGTAATTGACGTCGCCGTCCGCCGCGCGATAGGCCAGGCCGTTCTTCTCGAGCCGGTCGATCAGGCCGAGCATCTGCGGCACGTACTGCGTGGCGCGCGGCTCGTGGTCGGGGCGCTGCACGCCCAGCGCGTCGGCATCTTCGTGCATGAAGCCGATGAAGCGCTCGGTGAGCGCGCGCAGGGTCTCGCCGTTCTCGACCGCGCGACGGATGATCTTGTCGTCGATGTCGGTGATGTTGCGGACATAGGTGACCTGGTAGCCCGAGGCGCGCAGCCAGCGCTGCACCACGTCGAACACCACCAGCACGCGGGCGTGCCCCACGTGGCACCAGTCGTAGACGGTCATGCCGCACACGTACATCCGCACGCGGCCGGGTTCCAGCGGGACGAATTCTTCCTTGCTGCGGGTGAGCGTGTTGTAGAGGCGGAGCATGAGCGCGCAGGACGCGCCGGGCCGACGGCCGCGCGTTGCTAGAATGCAGGGATGCGATCGAGTATAGCACCGGGCCTGTGCCGTCCTGGCGCCCATGTGGCCACCAATTTGGCCGCCCATGTGGTCGCCGCCTGGGCCCTGTCGGGCGCCCTCGCCGCCGCGTTTTTCGGCGCTTCGGCGATGGCCCAGCCGCCTGCCTCGACCGAGCTGCCCGCCCTGCTCGCGCCCGGCTCGCCGCTGCCGGCCATGTCCGATCCACTCGCCGCCGACACCGCCTACGCCCAGGCCCAGCGACTGGCCGACGAAGGCAAGCCCGAGGACGCGCTCGCCGCGATCGAGGTCGCGCTCAAGGAGTCGCCTTCCGACGTGCGCCTGCGCTTCCTGAAGGGCGTGATCCTGAGCGGCCAGGGCAAGGACGCCGCCGCGATCGAGGTCTTCCAGGGGCTCACCCGGCAGTTCCCGGAACTGCCCGAGCCCCACAACAACCTGGCCGCGCTGCACGCCGCGCGCGGCGAGCTCGACCTGGCGCGCGCCGCGCTCGACGAAGCGGTGCGCGCGCTGCCCTCCTACGCATTGGCACACGAGAACCTCGGCGACCTGCACCTGCGGCTCGCGATGCGCGCGTGGCAGCGCGCCGCCGAGCTCGAACCGGCAAACCCCGCAGTCGCGTCCCGGCTCCGGCTGGCGCGCGAGCTCGCGCGCCAGATCGCTCCGACCTCGCCCGGCGCGGCGCCGCTGCCCGGAGCGCGCTGAGCGCCGACGCCACGCCTGCCCCGTTCCCGACCATCAGTCTTCGTTTCCTTCCTCCAGGAGTCCACACGATGTTCCGCAAGCTTCCGCTGATCGGCGCCCTGATGTTCGCGCTGGCCGCCCCCGACGATGCCGCGGCCGCGAATCCGCAGGTGCTGGTCAAGACCTCGGCCGGCGAGTTCGTGATCGAGCTCTATCCGGACAAGGCCCCGGGCACGGTCGACAATTTCCTCAAGTACGTGAACGACGGCTTCTATGCCGGCACAATCTTCCACCGGGTCATCGGCAACTTCATGATCCAGGGCGGCGGCTTCACGAAGGATCTGTACGAGGGCGGCCTGCGACCGAAGCCCACCCGCGCGCCGATCGCCATCGAATCGCGCAACGGCCTGCGCAACGACACCGGCTGGGTCGCGATGGCGCGCACCGGCGATCCCAACTCGGCGACCTCGCAGTTCTTCATCAACGTGGTCGACAACGCCGGCCTGAACTACCCGCAGCCCGACGGTCACGGCTACGCGGTGTTCGGCAAGGTCATCCGCGGGATGGACGTGGTGAACAAGATCCGCGCGGTGCCCACCCGCACGGTCGGCCCCTATCGCGACGTGCCCGGCGAGGCGGTCGTCATCGACTCGATCGCGGTGGTCGGCGCGCCGCGCTGAGCCCTCTGCTCGTGGCCGCCACCGGGCCCTGCCTCCCCCACGGGCCGTCCCTGTCGGGCAGCGACGTAGCGCTGTTCGGCTCGGACATGCACCTGGGCGACCACGACCCGGCCACGGCAACGCTGTTCTTCCAGCGGCTCGAGGCGGCCTGGCCGCGGGCGAGCCACGTGTTCCTGCTCGGCGACCTTTTCGAGGCCTGGGTCGGCGACGACCAGCCGGACGCGGTCGCGGCCGACGCCCAGGCGCTGTTCGCCCGCATCGGCGCCAGCGGCCGCCGCCTCTACGTGATGCGCGGCAACCGCGATTTCCTGCTCGACGCGGGCAACGGCGAGCCTGCCGCGCCGCGCTTTGCCGAGCGATGCGGCGCCACCATGCTCGACGATCCCTGCCTGGTCGGGCTGTTCGGCGAACCGGCGGTGCTGGCGCACGGCGACGCGCTCTGCACCGACGACATCGGCTACCAGCGAATCCGCGCCGAGATCCGCGCGCCCGATTGGCGCAGCGCCTTCCTGGCCCGGCCGATGGCCGAGCGGCTGGCCTTCGCGCGCTCGGCCCGCGCCGAAAGCGAGCGCGTCAAGGCCGCGCGCTATCCGTCGGACGTGAACGCGGGCGCGGTCGACGCGCTGTTGCGCGAGGCTGGGGCAAGGCTGCTGATCCACGGCCACACGCACCGGCCCGCCTGCCACCAGTGGTTGCTGGACGGCCAGACCGCCCGTCGCTGGGTGCTGCCCGACTGGGACGCGTTCGACGGCCGCGGCGGCTTCCTGTGGGCCGACGCCGGCGGCTTCGAGACCGACGGCTGGCTGCCCGCTTCGGGCGCCTAATCCACCATCCGGTTCAAGGCGCCGGCATCCAGCGGCTCGCAGCATTCCTGCACGTCGGCGCCCATCCGCCGCAGGCACTGCTGGAGGGCCTCGATCTGCCGGTCCTGCTCGGCCACGTGGTCGATCAGCCGGTGCAGCGCCACCGCCAGCGGGTCGTCGGCGTTGCGGGTGACCGCGTAGGCAGAGAAGCCCATCTTCGCGGCCTGCTCCTCGCGGCGCCGGTCGGCCTCCTCGACGATGATCCGCGCCGGAATGCCGACCGCCGTCGCCCCGGCGGGCACCGCCTTGACCACCACCGAGTTCGATCCCACCCGCGCGCCCGCACCCACGGTGAACGGACCCAGCACCTGTGCTCCGGCGCCGACCACGACGCCCGGCTCCAGTGTGGGGTGACGCTTGCCCTTGTCCAGCGAGGTGCCGCCCAGCGTGACCCCCTGGTAGATCGTGCAGCCGTCACGCACCTCGGCGGTCTCCCCGATCACCACGCCCATGCCATGATCGATGAACACCCGGCGCCCGATCGTGGCGCCAGGGTGGATCTCGATGCCGGTCAGGAAGCGGGCCAGGTGCGACACCCAGCGCGCCGGCGTGCGCAGGCCCGCCTCCCACAGGTAGTGCGCGCCGCGATGAAGCAGCACCGCGTGAATCCCCGGATAGCAGAGCAGCACCTCGAGCGTCGAGCGTGCGGCCGGATCCTTCTCCAGCACGTTCGCTATGTCTTCCCGCAGGCGTTCGAACATGATTCCGGTTCTCCAGTTTGTCGGCGACCGCGAGTTTAGGGCCTGAACAGGTCGCGGGTCGCGCGGTCGGCCAGCGCGGGCGGGCGCGAGGGCAAGTGCACCCAGCCGCTCATCAGCCTGCGGGCGCTGCGCGACAGCACCGCCTTGTCGAAGCGCCAGGCGTCGTCGGCCAGCGACAGCTCCGCACCCACGGTGAGCGTGCCCCCCGGGTGGCCGATGCGGGTCGGCACGCCCGGCAGGGTGCGTGCCACTTCGCCCACCACCGAGCCGGGCAGCGCGGCGGCGGCGGCCAGCGCGATCGCCCCGCCGTCGGTGAGAGCGGCCTGCGGCCTGCCCATCGACATGAAGCGCGCCAGCAGGTCGACCCGCTCGGCCGCGATCTCGGCGCCGCCGGCGCTGCGATAGGCCGCCGGCCGCGCGACCCAGGCGAGCCCGGGCGCGTCGGGCCTCGAGCGGGTGGCTTCTTCGGGCGTCTCGGCCAAGCCCATCCGGACCGCGGCCTCGGCGCGGATCGCCTCGAGCAGGCCGAGCAGCTTGCGCTTGCCCCGCAGCTGCTCCGGCAACTCGCGGCCGCTCAGGCCGAGCGTGTCGGCGCGCACGATCACGGTCGGGTCGCCGGCGCCGATCAGCGTGGCCCGCACCTCGCCCAGGCCATCGATTCGCAGCAGTTCCTGCGGCGACCCGGTGGGCAGGAGCGCCGTCGCCGGCGATTCGACCGCCAGGAACTCCAGCCGGATCTCTGCTCCCGGGAAGGGCACGCCCTCCTCGACGAAGGCCCCCTCCTCGAGCACCTCGCCGTGTCGAACCGGCACGAAGGCGTCGATCCGCTGCCCGACGCCCTGCTGCCAGATGCGCACGCGAGTCAGACCATCGACGGCCGGCACCAGCCCCTGGGCGATGGCGAAGGGCCCCACCGCGGCCGACAGGTCGCTGCAGTTTCCGGACCAGTCGATGGCTGGCCGGTCGATCGCGACCGCGCCGAACAGGTAGTCGACATCGCAGTCGTCGCGCCGCGACGGCGAGACCACCGCGACCTTGCTGGCGCCGGGCACGCCCCCGCCCATGCCGTCGGCCTGGCGGCCGCCGGGGTCGGGGCTTCCGATCACGCGAAGCAGCAGCGCATCGCGCTCGGCATGCACGCGCGGCAGGTCCTTGCCTTCGAAGAAGACGGCCTTGCTGGCGCCGCCGCGCATGTAGACGGCCGGAATGCGCAGGGGCTTCAAGTTCGCTCCGCGGGCTTGCCGGGTTCGGCGGGGGCCGGCTCCTGGGGGCCTTGCCCGGCGACGGCGCGCGACCGGCTCGGCCCGTGGATGTCGCCGTCCGCCAGCTTCAGGATCTGGGTGCAGACGCCGCGCAGGATCGCGACCTCCTCGTCCTCGAGCCGGGCGCGGCCGAAGAGCCTGCGCAGACGCGGCATCAGCCGCTTGGGGTGCGCCGGGTCGAGGAAAGCGACGCGGATGAGGGCCTCTTGCAGGTGGCCGAAGAAGCCTTCGACCGCCTGGATCGTGGCGGGTCGCCCTCCTTCCGCGAGTCCTTCCCCCGGCCCTTCCCTCAGCCCTTCCCCACGCTTGCCGACGCTCCCCGCGAGCGGCTGCAGCCGGTCGAGCGAGCGCAGGCAGTAGGCGACGATCTGCGCGGCCTGGGCCAGGTTCAGCGAGTTGTAGTCGGCTTCGCCCGGAATGCTGCACATCAGCTGGCAGCGCGCGGCGTCCTCGATGGACAGGCCGGTGCGCTCCGGCCCGAACACGAAGGCGACCTGCGCATCGGGCGAGTCCAGCAGCGCTGCCCTCGCGTCGGCCGCGGTCGGCTCGGGCGGCCGGGGCTGCGGACCGAACTCGCGCGCCTCGGCGCTCACCGCAACCGCCAGCGTGAAGGGGGCGAGCGCCTCGTCGAGGGTGGCCGCCACGCGGGCCTGCGTCAGCACGTCGTGCGCGCCGCTGGCGCGCGCGACCGCCTCGGGGTGCTCGAGCACGCCGGGCTCGCGCGGGTCGACCAGGATCAGGCGGCGCAGGCCCATCGTTCGCATGGCGCGAGCGACCGCGCCCACGTTGCCGGGATGGCTCGGCCGCACCAGCACGAACGCCAGGCGCTCGAACCACGGCGGCGCGGAACGGTGCAAGGCGGACAGGTCGAATCCCTTACAATGGCGGATTGCACACAGACAGACCGAAGAGGTCTCACCGTACATGCATCCGATGCTGAACGTGGCGGTTCGCGCGGCGCGGCGCGCCGGGCGAATCATCAATCGCGCGAGCCTCGACCTCGACACGCTGCAGGTCGCGCGCAAGCAGCGCAACGACTTCGTGACCGAGGTCGATCACGCGTCGGAAGAGGCGATCATCGACACGCTGCTGACCGCCTATCCGGGCCATTCGATCTTAGCAGAGGAGTCGGGTCACTCGGAGAACGGCCAGAAGGTCGACAGCAAGAAGGGCGGCGGCCAGATGGCGCAGGTCATGCAAGCCGAGAACATCTGGATCATCGACCCGCTCGACGGCACGACCAACTTCATCCACGGGCTGCCGCAGTACGGCATTTCCATCGCCCTGATGCAGCGCGGCGTGGTCACGCAGGCGGTCGTCTACGACCCCTCGCGCGACGAGCTCTTCACCGCGTCCAAGGGCCGCGGCGCCTTCCTGAACGACCGCCGGATCCGCGTCTCCAAGCGCACCCGGCTCGAGGAGTCGCTGGTCGGCACGGGCTTCCCCTTCCGCAAGATCGACAACCTCGACCAGTACCTGGCGATGCTGCGCGCGGTCACCGAGAAGGCGGCCGGCGTGCGCCGGCCGGGCGCGGCGGCGCTCGACCTGGCCTACGTGGCCTGCGGCCGCTTCGACGCGTTCTTCGAGCTGGGCCTCTCGCCCTGGGATGTGGCCGCGGGCAGCCTGCTGATCACCGAAGCCGGCGGCCTGATCGGCAATTTCACCGCCGACGGCGACTACCTTTTCGCCGAAGAAGTGGTGGCCGGCTCGCCCAAGGTCTTCTCGGCCATGATCGCGCTGCTGCGCGGCACGCGAGGCGCCGCGCAGCAGGCCTGATTTCAGAGACTCCCCGCACCGGTCACTGCTGCTGCCAGGGAGGCACGATGCCGAGCAGGCTGGCCAGCGCCTCGGCGGCAGTTCCGTTCAGCCGGATGAGATCGAGCGACGTAACCGGCTTGAGGCGGTACCCGTACCAGACCTTGTCATGTCGTCCGACGAAGATCCGGTTGAAATCAACTGCGGGGTCCGTCTCGGCGGGATTGCCCGTGAAGCTCACGACAGGCGTGCCATGAGCGATCTCGACCGAGTACGAGCCTGTGCCTGCCGGTTGGCAGTTTGCGGGAGCGTTGTTCTGCACCTCGCATAGGTAGTACTGGGCAAGCCCGTCCGGCCCGAAGGCGGCCCGATAGCGCTTCGTGGCAGTGAAGCCCACCGAGACCGTGTTGCTACCGCTGGCGATGGCCGGGACGGGGTGTGCCGAGATCATCTCATCGATGGTCGTGACATTCGGCAGAGAGCCGTCACTCTCCCGGTAGCGAATGCCGGTCGCGATGTCGCTGCCGCCGAATCGGATCTGGATGTCGGACCCGTCGGGAAAGACCGCCGCCGGGAGCGAATCGGGATCCACGCCCGTTACCGTGCTGATGGGTGCCGCCTGAATACGGCGAAGCACGTCGGGAATCGACTGGCCCGAGACGTCCTCGATCCGGTACAACTGGTATGCAAGGACCCCGCAGTAGTCGGAGATCCGCGGAACCCCGAGGGTGGTCTTGTGCGGGAATGTCTCATCGCATCGGAGCCAGTCGCCACTTTCCGTCAGGGCTAGTGCCGTGTCGTAGAGCTCCGTAATCGGGCGGGCCACCCCATTGACCAACTGCGCCCGCGTGTCGAAGAAGGTGGTCCGGCCCTCGTCGTCCACCACGTTGTCGCTGCTGAACCACTGCCAGTAGTGATTGTTCGGGTCGCCATACGCGAAACGGGCCACGCGTCCCGAGCCGCCGGAAGGGAGGTTCCCCGGAGGCTCGGTCGAGACGGAGCCTCCGGTCTTGAGGATCGGAACGATTGCATCGCTGGCCAGTAGCGCGAGCCGCTCGCTGTCCGGGGCTGAGGGATCGGCAGAGTAGTCCATGTAGAGGCTTGCGAGGTCCCCGATCATCAGCTGGTTGGCGACCTGCTTCTCTGCGTCCGCGGGCGCCAGCCCATCCAGGACAGCCTGCTGCACCAGGGTCGTGATCGGCGACACCACGCCGCACTTGCCGGCCGGAGCGCTCATCTGGAAGGCGGTGCCCACGGTGCTCGAGGGGTCGTCCATGTCAACCGCATCCGCCGGCACCATGGCGATGCAGGGCGCGGCGGCCAGGTCCTCGCTGGCGTAGCCCTCGATCGTGTACGTGCCGGTTTCGTCGGTCGGTCCCGAGGTAGGCTCGCCTTCGTCGCAGGCGCCGTTGCCGTTCGTGTCGAAGCACACCGTGGCGCCCTTGATCGGCCCATCGATCACGGTGCCGCTCACGCTGGGGGCTGGCGCGACGGGCGCAGCGGGATCGTCGTCGCCTCCGCCGCAGGCCGCGAGGCCGAGCGCGATGGCGGTCAGCAGACAGCCTGTCGGCAGGCTGCGGTGGCGCGTTGAAGCTCTCATTTCCGTTCTCCCCTGGCTCGGATTGTCGATGCCGAAACGGCATGACGGACCGGATCCGGTCGTGCCATCAACGTAACCGGGGAGCTGCGTCAGAACATCCCCCATCCGGAGGAGATCGGCAAGGGAAGCAGAGGGGCCTCCGCGGAACGCGGGCCTCGTGCGGGCCCCGCTTGGGGCAGCACCCCCCGCTTCAGCCCTGCGAGTAGAGCCAGGCGACCAGCCCGTCGGCGTTCAGCCCGATGTCCAGCGTGAAGATGCGCTGAAGCTCGGCCTCGTCGGCGGTCCAGCCCTGTCGGCGGGCCTCGGCGAAGATCAGCTCGCGCATGCCCTCGCGCAGACATTCGCGCAGTCCCTCGGTCGGGGCGCCGTGTGCGGCGGCCGCCGCGGCATCGCCGAGGCGCGCCGCGCAGGCTCGCGCCATCGCCACCATCGCATCGATCTGGCGATGCAGATCGGCAGCCAGGCGAGGCACGTCGCCCACCGGGCCGAAGTGGGTCAGCGCGACCGCGCGCGGTTGCAGCGCGGCGATGCGGTCGATCGACGCATGCAGCGCCGACGGGTCGAACTGCACCGGCGTGGTCGAGGGCACGACGAACTGCCGATCGCCCTGGTCCAGCTCGCGGTAGGACAGCCCGAAGGTGTCGCCGGCGAACACGATCCCCGCCTTGCGATCCAACAGGCAGAGGTGGTGCTTCGCGTGCCCGGGAGTGTCGATGGCCTCGAGCCGCCGACCGGCAAGCTCGATCGCGAATCCGTCGGGCGCCTCGACCACCCGCTCGGCCGGCACCGGGACGATCTCGCCGTACATCTGCCGGGCGGCTTCGGCGCCATAGACCGCCACCGTGCCGGCCATCAGCCTGGCCGGGTCGATCATGTGCCGCGCGCCGCGCGGGTGAACGAGCAGCCGCGCCGCGGGCAGCCGGCTCATCAGCAGCCCCGCCCCGCCCGCGTGGTCCAGGTGAACGTGGGTGAGCACGACCCAGTCGACGGATTCGGGCCCCAGCCCGAGCCCGGCCAGCGCCTCGAACACGCGCGGCACCGAATCGTTCACCCCGGTGTCGACGATCGCCACCCTGCCCCGCTCGACGATCAGGTGGATCGCATCGAGCCGGAGGCGGAAGAAACCCGAATCGACGACGTGGATGCCGTCGCCGAATTCGCTCAGCACCCGACGCCCTCCAGCAGGGCGTCGATGCCTTCGAGCGGCTCGAATCGGTTGCCGCGCTGGATCAGCCGGGTGGGCCCCGTCATGACCCGCTCGCGAAGCGGATGGCGCTCGTCGCCCGGATAGGCCACCACCCGGCAGCCTTCCAGCTCGAAGGGCTCGGGCTCGATCAGCACCGGCCCGCGGCTGCGCGCGGACTCGATGACCTCGGCAGCCGAGCGGTGCTGCGCGAGCTGCACCAGGCTCATGATCTGCGGCGGGCCCATCACGATCGAGCCGTCGCGGTAGCGGCGCAGCGCCTCGCGCGGATTCAGCCAGTCGCCGGCCACCGCCTCATGGTCGTCGAAGCCGGCCACCTGCCCTTCCGGCACCGCCGCCACGAAGAACCGGGTGTCGAAGCGCTTGTTGCGGGCCATCGCCGACGGCACGCGCGGCGTGATCCAGCGCGACCAGGGCACCAGCGCATCGGCCATCAGTTCCAGGTCGTGGGCGGCCAGCACCTCGGCGAAACCGAAGCCTTCGCGCAACATGGCCCAAGCCCTCTCGCCTGCCTCGGCGCCCGCGCCGCGCGCCAGCAGCACCCGCGCCTCCTCGAAGGTTTCCCGGCAGGCGGCGTAGAACAGGCCGGCCGCCGTGGCGGCATCGATGTCGGGCTCGCCGAGCGCGGCGTGCAGTCGGTCGGGCAGCGAGCCGACCCGGCACAGCGACTCGCCCTCGCAGTCGGCGCGGTCGAGCTTGCCACCCGGGAAGACGTAGGCGCCGCCGAAGGCGCCGGAGTCGTCGTGGCGGCGGAGCATGTAGACCTCGGGCCCCTCGTTCCCGTCGCGCAGCAGCACGACGGTCGAGGCAGGGCGGGGAACGATGGGTTGGGCGTCGCTGGGAGCGTGCATGTCGGGGGCTGCGATCCGGGGAACAGCCGTGATCATGCACCAGATCGCGCTGCCCCCTCACCGCGGCGCCATGGGCGCCTACCCTGAGCGCCGCCTCACTGCGGCTGCTGCCAGGGCGGGGTGATGCCCAGCATCGAGGCGAGGAACTCGGCTGCCACGCCGTTCAGATGGATCGACGCGGGCACCCGAGCGGGCTTCGGTTGCCGCGCGGCCCACACCTTGTCGTCGCGCGCCACGAAGACCCGCAGGTAGTCGATGCCCGGTTCGCTCTCGTTGGGCTGGTTGGCCAGCGTCATGACGGGGCTGCCGCGATAGCTGGTGATCGCCCAGGCCCCGCTGCCGGCCTCCTGCCAGTTGATGCAGGCGCCGTTCACGACTTCGCAGGACCAGTAGCGGGCGATGCCGTCGGCCCCGAACGCGGCGCGGTACACCTTGATCGTGGAGCCGCTGATGAAGCCGAGCGAAACCGTCTCGTCCTCGCTGGGCTGCCCGGGCAGCGGATAGGGAAAGTCGTCCAGAAGTTCCTCGAGCGTGTGCAGCGAATCGACCCGGTTGCCGCTCTCCCGATACCAGACGTTCGCAGCGAAGATCTCGCCGCCCGCGCGTACCGCGATCGCCGAGCCTTCGGGGAAGACCGCCGGCTGCAGCAGCGTGGGGTTCACCACCGCGCTGACGAGCTCCGCGCGCTGGATCCGATCCAGCACATCCGCGACCGGCTGCCCGGAGATGTCCTCGGTCCACTGCGTCAGGTGCTGCCGGTCCCCGCCGCAAAGGTTGCGGATCGAGGGTGTGCCCAGCGTGGCCTTGTGAACGAAGCCCTGGTCGCAGTGCGTCCACCCCATGGACTCGGTGAGCTTCCAGATCTCCTCGAAGCTCGTCGCGTTGGGGGTGGCTTCCCACTCGGGCGTGTAGAGATCCGCAGTGTCCACCGGCGAACCGTTGAACCACTGCATGCGCCGGTCGAGGAAGGACACCTGGCGCTGGTCGTCCATCACGTTGTCGCCGGTGAAGTATCGCCACGAGTAGTTGTCGGTGTCGGTGAAGACGAACCTCACGACCTCGATCGAGGGCTGCGGAAGCGTGGAAAGCGGGGCCACGGCCAGCGTCTGCCCTGCCTTGAGCGCCGGCACGATCGCGTCCCGGGACATCATGCCGGCCATGGCGCTGTCCGCGGCAGCCGGGTCGTCCGCGTAGTTCAGGTAGACGCTTTCGGTTTTCGAGAGCGCGAGTTGCGCGGCAACCGCCTGCTCGGCCTCGGCCTGCGGCATGCCCCCGGCGATCGCGCGCTGCAGCAGCGTGGTGATCGGGCTGACCAGCCCGCACTTGCCCGCGGGCGCGGCCATGGCGAAGGCCGCGCCCACCGGCTGGCCGGGCGCATCCATGTCGATCGCGTCGGCAGGCACCATCGCCAGGCAGGCGGCATCCCGCAGCTGATCCGCGCTGGGCGCCTGCACGGTGAAGCGGCCGGCGTCGTCGGTCGCGCCGGAGGCGGGCTCGCCGGCATCGCACTGGCCGTTTGCGTTCAGGTCGAGGCAGACGCTGGCGCCCTTGATCGGCCCGTCAATCACTGTGCCGCTGATCGTCAGGGCCGGATCGGGCGACACCGGATCGGACACGGCCGGATCGGTCGCGTCGCCGCCCCCTCCCCCGCAGGCCGACAAACCGTGCACCAGCGCGGCAAGGCTGCAACACGCCGCGAACCGTCTGCAGACGAGTGACCTGTCCATCTCCCCCTCCCGAATCGAAGCGAAGGCACCGGAAAAGCGTGCGAGTCTCCTGCCGCACTGCCAGTCCACCTTAGGTATTCGCCCCGAATCGGACAATGGGGTGAATCACCCAAATTCGCGGGAGGGCCCGCGCCGGCTAGAGCGACATCGACGGTCTGTCGGCCATCGCCGCCCGCCAGCGGATCAGGTTCGGGTGCTGCTCGCCGGGCTTGATCTTCACGATCCGCGCGAAGTCGACCGCCACTACCGCGGTGATGTCCGCGATGCTGAAACGATCGGTGGCCACGAACTCGCGCCCCTCCAGGCGGTCGTCGAGCATGACGAAGAAGTTCGCCACCCTCGCCAGCCCGCGCGCCGCGAGCTCCGGTATCTGGGGGTAGTCGACCGCTCCCGGGAGCGCCCGGTTGGCCATGGCCGGCGAGCTGTTGCGCAGGGCCTCGGCAATGGCCAGCAGGCCCTCGAACTCCATGCGCCAGTTCCAGCTGGCGATCTCGGCCTTCTCCTCGGGCGTGACGCCCAGCAGCGGCGGCTCGGGGAAGCGGGCTTCGACCCAGGCCGCGATCGCCGCGTTGTCGGTCAGCACGACGCCCTCGTCGGTGCGCAGCGCGGGCACCGTGCATTGCGGGTTCACCCGGCGAAAGGCTTCGCCGAACTGCTCGCCGCTGCGCAGGTCCACCTGTACCGTTTCGTGGGCGACCCCCTTCTCGGCCAGCAGGATGCGCGCGCGGCGCGGGCTCGGCGCGGTGGCGCAGTCGTAGAGGGTGATCATCCGGCGGCTCCAGTCAGCTTGTCCTGCGTCTTCGTGTCGAAGTCGCTCGCGTCGTGACGCTCGTGCAGCTGGCTGGACGGCTGCCCGAAGGTGCGATTGACCATGCGGCCGCGCCGGGCGGCCGGACGCTCGGCGATCCGGTCGGCCCAGGCGATGACGTGCCGGTACTCGTGCACCTGCAGGAACTCGCCCGCTTCGTAGAGCTGCCCCTTGACCAGAGCGCCGTACCAGGGCCAGACCGCGATGTCGGCGATCGTGTAGTCGTCGCCCGCCAGGTACGGGCTCTCGGCCAGGCGGCGATCCAGCACGTCGAGCTGCCGCTTGACCTCCATCGCATAGCGGTCGATCGCGTACTCGATCTTGACCGGCGCGTAGGCGTAGAAGTGACCGAAGCCCCCGCCGAGGAAGGGCGCGCTGCCCATCTGCCAGAAGAGCCAGGACAGGCATTCGGCCCGCTGGCTGGTCTCCGTGGGCAGGAAGGCGCCGAACTTCTCGGCCAGGTAGACCAGGATCGCGCCCGACTCGAAGACCCGGATCGGTTTCGGGCCGCTGCGGTCGAGCAGGGCCGGGATCTTGGAGTTCGGGTTGACCGCGACGAAGCCGCTGCCGAACTGGGCGCCCTCGCCGATCGGGATCAGCCAGGCGTCGTACTCGGCGCCGGCATGGCCCAGGGCCAGCAACTCCTCGAGCATCACGGTGACCTTCACGCCGTTCGGCGTTCCCAGCGAGTACAGCTGCAAGGGATGGCGGCCGACCGGCAACGCCTTCTCGTGGGTGGCGCCGGCCACCGGTCGATTGATGTTCGCGAAGCGCCCGCCGTTGCCCTGCTTCCAGGTCCAGACGGCGGGCGGCGTGTAGTCGGTGGAATCGGTCATGCGGCGGTCTCCCGGTTCGATGCGAGGCTCGACGATACCAGCGCAGCGGGCACCTTGACCGTCATCACGCCCCCCGCGTCCGGGCGGCCGCACAATCGGGACTTTCGGCGCGGCACGGTCAGCATCCGGCACACCCATGCAAACTGGATCGATTCGAGCGAAAACGGCAGCGCTCGGCCTCGCGCTGGCGATCGGCGGCTGCGGCGGCGGCGGCGACTCGACCGCGCTCACCGTCACGATCGACGGACCGGCGATCGTGGACGTCGACGCGCCCGCGATCGTCCTGAGCGGCACCGCCTCGCTTCCGGAGGGCTCCTACTCGACGGGCGGCACGCCTTCGGTGCCCTGGGTCACCTGCCAGGCGGGGCCCTACACGATGACCTGGTCGAACGCCGCGACCGGGCAGAGCGGGAACATCACCGCACTGTGGAACTGTACGGAAGCCTTCCTGCGATGGTCGACGGTTCCGGTTCCGCTTGCGATCGGAGCCAACCCGATCACCGTCGCGATCACCGACAGCGCATCGAGCGGCAGCGACACCGTGGCGGTGAACCGGCGCTAGCCAGGCAGGTGTGCAGGCGCCCCGG
>MEEC01000037.1 GCA_001724315.1 Lautropia sp. SCN 70-15
GCCGCGACCCGGCTGGCCACGCGGACGGCGGCCGCGGCATCTTCACGCGAGCGCTCGGAAAGCCCCGCGAGGCGCAGCAGCAGGGGATGGACGAACAAGGCCCGGGCGGTCACGGGCCGGACCAGCGGCAGCGCGTCGGGAACCTGCGCGTCCAGCAGCCCCGTGGCGCGCGCGTGGCGGCCGAGGGCGCAGAACTCGTCCCAGTCCTCGGGCAGCGGCTCGACGCGATGCAGCAGCAGCGTGGCGAGGATCCGGGCCTGCAGGTCCAGCGCGCGAATCAGCGGCAAGGCCCGGCGGGCCGCCTCGTCCACGGCGGGATCGCCCGCGGGCGGCGCGGCGCCGGCAGGGGCGGAGTTCGCCGCGGCGGAGTTCGCCGGGGCCGGGATCGCCGTCTCGGCCGGCGCCGGCTCGCGCGCCATCCGCGAGGCCGCGCGTCGATACATCGTTCGCAGCGCCCGCATCGTGGTCAGCGCGTCGGACAGGCACCGCCAGGCCTCGGCGCCGTAGGGAATCTGGCGCCCCTCGAGCGGGGCCAGGCACTCGTCGACCGCCGGGAGCAGGACGAGTCGAACCTGCTCGAGCATCGCGACGAAGTCGTCGACATGCGACTCGCGGTGCCCGAACCGGACGAGCAGGCGGCCGATGGACGTCAGTCTTTCGGCAGCGTCTTCCGGAAGCGCGGCCAGCCAGGCCTGGAAAGTCTCCGGGCCGGTCACTGCCGCGGGATCGAGTTCGGCGAGCCTGGGCATGGTGCGAACGGGTCGGGCAGAACGGTTCGTTCGCCTCCAGTTTGCTGCGCGCGGATCGCGCGGGTGCGAGCCGCCGCCTTGCGCGCGATGCCCGGCGCGCGCGGGCCGACGAACGGCAGGTCCGGATCAGGCCCCGGCCAGGCGCGCGCGCAGCAGGTCCAGGTAGCGGGGCAGACGCGCCGCCACGACCGCCCGCCGCGCGGCGATCGCGTCGTCCCGCCCGGTGGCCGGCCGCCCCCAGACCGACTCCGGGAAGTGACGGTCGTCGCGCCAGCGCGGGATCACGTGCCAGTGCAGGTGGGGAACCATGTTCCCGAAGCTGGCCAGGTTGATCTTGTCGGGCGCGAACGCCTCGCGCTGCGCGGACTCGACCGCGCAGACCACGCGCATCAGCGCGTCGCGATCCTGCAGCGGAAGGTCGGTCATCTCGGCGACGTGCGCGCGCCAGACGACCCGGGTAAAGCCCGGATAGTCGGGCTCGGCGGCCAGGATCACCCGCAGGCGGTCGTTGCGCCAGACCAGCTCGCCGCCATCGGCGGCGCAGAGCGGGCAGGCGGAAGCGCTCGGCTCGAGCGCGGCGGGATTCGTCATCGTGCGATCGGTCCCATCGTGCGGTCAGTCCTTCTGCAGTCGGAATTTTCGCTGGATTCGCGCTGCCGCGAAGATCAGCGAGAACGGTATCACCAGCCAGCTGAGCAGGTAGACGGCGCGGGCGTAGGCGATGGGGGTGATCCACTCGATCGGCTGCTCGTGGCGCGCACCATCGGATCCGGCCCAGGCGAGATGCAGCGGTCCGCTCGATGGCCTCACCGATTCCGCGCGCTCGCCGTGGAAGAAGGTGTCGATCGGCACGACCGGCAGGTGGTACCTGAGCGCCAGCCAGAGGGCTTCGCCGAGGTTCCATTCGACCTGAGCGGCCTCTTGTGCGGAGGCATTCGCCGGGCGGAGCCTGCAGGAGAGCGCGACCTCGGGACCGGCCGGGATGTCGGCGCCGAGTGCGGCGAGAAGCGACGTCCGGTTCGCCGGCCCGCGTGCGGTGCCTTCGGCGCCCGGCGCGGCCGCTGCCGTCCGCGGCGTCGAGGCATCGACGCCCGGCACCTGCAGGTTTCGGCAGTCGCTCATGACCGGCAGCGTCACCGTGACCAGCAGCACTGCGGACAGCACCAGTGGCAACCACCAGCGAATCCCGAAACCGTAGAGCAACTGGAAAGGCGCGACGATGAACAGGCCGATCAGCGAACGGCTGGCGCGCTTGAACACGTCGTGAATCGGCGAGAGCAAGGCATAGACGGTGCCCACCACGACAAGCGTGGCCGCCCCCCAGCCGATGCCGAATCGCAGCGCGGTCACGGCGGCGAGCACGCCTGCGAGCAGGATCAGCAACTTGACGCTCCAGCCGTCGAAGGCCGGGCGGATCATCGACCAGCGCCAGGTCCGCCAGCCGGCGGCCGCGAGGAAATAGTCCGCGTCCTTGTGCTGGCCGCCGTCGCGGTAATCCTGCTCGAGCTTGGTGTACGCCGCCTGCGTGTAGGGCCAGGAACGGTGCACGAAGTCGAGGTAGGTCCTCGAAGACGTTGCGGCCTGTCCTGCCGACTCGATGTCCCAGTGCGCGACGGCAGCCTCGCGAAGGTCCACTCGGCGGGGCAACGGCTCCCGCAACTGTGCCGAGTCGAACCGTGCGCCGCGCAGGACCAGCGCCACCCCGACGGGCCCGCAGTCGGCGAAGGCATCGCCGGTGACCACGACCCGATCGGCGCTGGCGAAGGCCAGGTCCGCGAATCCGAGTGCGTTCGCAGTGGTCGGCAACAGGAGCATGCCGCCGATCGTCGCGTGCTGCGCGACCAGTGCCCGATCGGCGCTCGCCGCCCGAATCAACGGTTCCTCCTCACCCAGCAGCAGATCGTCGCGGCAGCGGCGCGGCAAGCCGATGCCACGGGAATGCGACCCGGCTACCGCGGCAGTCGCGGTGTCGGGAGCGGCCACCCGGCCCGCGTCATCGTCGCGCAGGACGAGTTGCCGCAGGTCGACGTCGGCATCGGTGCCGAAGCGCGTCAGGTCGAGACTCCTGCAGGTCACTGCCTCGGCGACGTCGTCGAGTCTCCCGACGCGCAGTCCTCGGGCGGCACGCGTATCGACGAGTTCGACGCCTTCGCCAACGTCGAGCCTGTCGAGAATGATCTCGCCCTCGATCCGATTGGCGACGATGCGAAGTGCCCGCAGTTCGGCGCGCGGCCCAGGCCCGGTGGCAGGCGGGCAGGCCATCCGGTCCGGGTCGCAGCCGAAGGCGAGGTCTCCGCCGATCGCCGATTCGCTGATCTCGCACTCGCTCGCAACGAGCCCGTCCAGCCGCACGTCGGACCTGGTCCGGACGTTGTTGATTCGCAGCCGGGACTGACGGCCGGGTGAATCGCCCGCGTCGCCCGATCCGGCTTGCAGGAAGCGGCAGTCGACGGCGCTCAGGCCGCCGTACAGATTGGAGTCCCGGATTTCCACCGGACCCCCGACGTCTGCGCAATCGATGCAGGTCGCGCCGCCGACCTCCGCGTTTCGCAGACGCAGACCCTCTTGCAGGGCGGCTCGTGGACCCGGTCCGCCATCGCTCGCGGCGCTCGCCTCGTCAGCAAGCAGGAACTTGTTCCCGATACGGGCGCCGTCCAGCTGGACGAGACCTGCGCCGATCCCCTTCATCTCCAGGTTGCCGCCGCACTGCAGGCCATCGAGGCGAATGGAGCCGTCGATCCGCGAGTGCAGGACCGTGGACGCCTCCTGCGCCTCGCCCTCGCCGACCAGCCGCCTGGCCTCGCCACGGAAGCGCTGGATGGCTCCCGCGCCGGCCCGTGACGCACGCGAAGACTCGGGCTCGGTCAAGCTCTCCGCGAACTCGAGAATCCGCTCCGCGCAGGAGAGGGCTTCGGCGAACGCGGACGGCATGCCGTCGGCAGCGTTCAGGCGGAAGTCCCCCTCGACACGCATTCCGACCCCTCGCAGGCCCGCCCCGAGGCGCAGGCCCTTGACCGAGATGCCGCCGATACGCGCGTGATCCAGGGAGAAGCAGGCGGCCGATCCGGCGCCGCCGCCGGGCAGGCCCACAACGATCAACGGCAAGCCAGCGCCGGACTCGGGTTCCGGATGAACGAAGAGCGCCTTCGCGTCGACGAAGTTGAGGTCGATCTGCCTGCAGACGGTGCCATCGAGGTGGATGTAGCCGCCAACGCTCGCTTCGTATGCGCAGATCTCGCCATCGACGACCGTCGCGCGAACGGCCGCAGGCAGCGGCGTGGCGCCAGGCAGGCCGAAGATCGAAAGATTGTGAGCAATCCGCGCCCCGCGGAAATCCAGGTCGCCCAGGACATGGCAGTGGCATGCAAGAACGCTCCCTCCGATCCTGGCATTCTCCGCATCCACGGCCCCGCCGAGCAGGGTCGGAGCCAGTTCGTCGATCGCCTTCACCCGCGCATCGTCGGCAAGCCCCGGTTCGAGCCCGTGGCGGACATAGCGATTGATGCGCAGGTCCCCGGCAATCGAAGCGTTCTCCAGGTCGATCGATGCCCAGCTCCATTGGCTCGCCCCGGCCCAATAGGCAATGCTCGCGCCACTCAGATCGACGTCTCCGCCGATGTCGGCGGCCTTCAGAGCGATCGGGCCGTGAGAGCGCAACCCCTGCATCTCCAGCGAACCGGCAAGCTCGAGATGCTCTGCGGAGATTGGGGAAGGCTTGCGGGATTCGTCCTCGAACGCGTGTGGGTTCAGTCGAGCCCCAGCAAGGCACAGCCGTCCGCCGACGTGCGCTCGTCGAAGCGCGATGCCGCCGTCGGCATCGAGGGACCCGAGATCGAGCGAGCCGTCGATGCGCAATTCATCGAGCTTGACGGCACTGTCCGGGTACTCGACAAGGCCAAGGCCCTGTGCCGAAACCCTGCCGATGCCGTTCTCCACCCGGAATTCCGTGATGCTCAGCGAGCGCATCGCGCGCGCCCCACAACCGTCGATGCGCCCCTCGACCTGCCAGCCGGCCAGGCTCACGGGCGAAACGAAGGAGACTCCCGCAAAGACCAGGTGACCGGCAACCCTGATCGGGGCTTCGAGCTCGATCTGCGTGCCGACCTCCTCACCGGATGTCGCGAGCTCGAGGTCGCCCATCACCCTGGCGCGCGCGGCTCCGAGCGGTCCGCCCCAGTGCCGGGTGGCAAGGAGCCGGAACAAGTCTGCCAGCTCGTCGCGTTCATGAGTGCCGCTCGAACCGACGATGCCCAGGAAGGAACCCATGACGCCGCGGCTCGCCGCGCGGAACCGCGAATCCTTCAGCAGTGCGGCAAACGTGGCCGGCCGGACGGTCACCTCGTCGGCCAGCGCCTCCACGCGCGCGGCAAGGATCGCGATCCGACGATGCCAGGACTTCACGAAGATCGGCGGAAGATCGGCCGCGATCCGTCCGCCGTCGTCGTCGATCATCTGCACCGTGGCCTTGCGCCACTTCGCGCCTTCGGGCTGTGCGAAGGCGAGCTCGACCTGCCCGCGAAACACGGTCCTTCCGAACACCAGGATCAGGCTTCGCTCGTGGTCGTCGACCGCCGCCGAACGAAAGATCCGCCTGGGCCCCTTAATCGCCTTCGCGAAATCCCCGACCGGGTCGTCGAACTCCTCGAGGCCCGCGGCGACCGGCCGCTCGTGGAGCAGCTCGGCGTAGATGCCGTCATCTCCGGCCACGAGCGAGCGAATCGCCGCAGCGGCCGCGCCGACCCAGGCGCCACGCCCGG
This sequence comes from Lautropia sp. SCN 70-15, assembly GCA_001724315.1. Lineage (GTDB taxonomy): Bacteria > Pseudomonadota > Gammaproteobacteria > Burkholderiales > Burkholderiaceae_E > Zeimonas. The sequence continues at coordinate 5,507 of MEEC01000037.1, forward strand.
CGCCGTCGAGAAGCAGAAACGGCGATTGACAGTGATCGAACCTGCTCGGGGCGCGGGGCTCCTTGTACGCGCCGAGCAGGAAGGCGCTGAAGAATTCGAGATACGCGGCGGCGCGCACATGCACGAGCACCTCCCCGTCGCCGCCCAGGTCGACGCCCACCCGCGTGTCGAACTCCTTGATCGTGCTCGACAGCCCGTCCAGCGCGACCAGATCGTTCGCGCCGTCCCAAAGGAAGAAGCACCAGCGCTTCAGTCCCACGAAATCGATGTCGACCGGCAGGCCGACCTGGATCAGTTCGTAGACGAACTCGCAGCTCTCGACCGGCTGGCCTTCGGCACCGGTTCGCAGGCCCCGGTAGAACGGCAACTCGAGCGCGTCGATCTCGACCTGTCCGGCCTCGATCTCGAACTCCAGCGCCACCCGGATACGGTCCGCCACGAGCGGCCAGAATCGCCGCCTGCGATCGTCGTCGAGCGCGCGCCAGTCGCCCGAGACGATGTGCCACCCCTGAACGGTCGCCATCTTCTTGTTCTCCCCGCCGCGAGGGGTCGAGTATTCGCGGCCGGGCCGGGCAGCGTCAACCGCCCGGATTCAGGGGGCCGGCCGACCGCCTACACCAGCACCCGCTCGATGCCGCCCGCGTTGGCCGCCGCCACGTAGTCGGCCATCCAGTTCTCGCCGTGCAGGTGGCGGGCCAGCTCGACGACGATGTAGTCGGCGTCCACCCCGGTCTCGTCCGAGTAGCGCGACAGGCCCTGCAGACAGGACGGGCAGGAGGTCAGCACCTTGACCGGGCCTTCGAAGGCGCCGGCCGCCGAGACCGGAATGTCCCGCAGCGCCGCCGCGCCCTTGCGCATCTCCTCGGCCTTGCGAAAGCGCACCTGGGTGCTGATGTCGGGCCGCGTGACCGCCAGCGTGCCGGACTCGCCGCAGCAGCGGTCGTTCTTCTCGACGCGGCCGTTGAGCTGCTCGTCGATCAGCGCGTTGACCACCTTGAGCGGCTGGTAGCTCTTGATCGGGCTGTGACAGGGGTCGTGGTACATGTACCTGGCCCCGGTCACGCCCTCGAGCTTCACGCCCTTCTCCATCAGGAACTCGTGGATGTCGACGATGCGGCAGCCCGGGAAGATCTTCTCGAACTCGTAGCCCTGCAGCTGGTCGTAGCAGGTGCCGCAGCTGACCACCACGGTGCGGATGTCCAGGTAGTTCAGCGTGTTGGCCACGCGGTGGAACAGCACCCGGTTGTCGGTGATGATCTTCTCGGCCTTGTCGTACTGCCCCGAGCCGCGCTGCGGATAGCCGCAGCACAGGTAGCCCGGGGGCAGCACGGTCTGCACGCCGGCGTGCCACAGCATGGCCTGCGTGGCCAGCCCCACCTGCGAGAACAGGCGCTCGGACCCGCAACCCGGGAAGTAGAACACCGCCTCGCTGTCGATCGAGGTGGCCTTCGGGTCGCGGATGATCGGCACGTAGCGGCTGTCCTCGATGTCGAGCAGCGCCCGCGCGGTCTTCTTCGGCAGGTTGCCCGGCATCTTCCGGTTGACGAAGTGGATGACCTGCTCGCGGATCGGCGCCTTGCCGACGGTGGACGGGGGCTTGGCGACCTGCTCGCGCGCGAACTTCTTCAGCAGGTCGTTGGCGAAGCGCTGGGCCTTGTAGCCCACGCCGATCATCGCCGCCCGGGTGGCCTTGATCGTGTCGGGATCGGTGGCGTTCAGGAAGAACATCGCCGCCGCGCCGCCCGGGTTGAACTTCTTCTTGCCCATCTTGCGCAGCAGGTTGCGCATGTTCATCGACACGTCGCCGAAGTCGATGTTCACCGGGCAGGGCGTGACGCACTTGTGGCACACGGTGCAGTGGTCGGCCACGTCGGAGAACTCGTCCCAGTGGCGGATGGACACGCCGCGCCGGGTCTGCTCCTCGTACAGGAAGGCCTCGACCAGCAGCGAGGTGGCAAGGATCTTGTTGCGCGGCGAGTAGAGCAGGTTGGCGCGCGGCACGTGGGTGGCGCACACCGGCTTGCACTTGCCGCAGCGCAGGCAGTCCTTGACCGAGTCGGCGATCGAGCCGGTGTCGGACTGCTGCATGATCAGCGACTCCACGCCCATCAGCCCGAAGCTCGGGGTATAGGCGTTGCGCAGGTCGCCGGGCAGGTCCGGATCGTCGAGCAGCTTGCCGCGGTTGAAGCGGCCCTGCGGATCGATGCGGCGCTTCCAGTCGCGGAAGTCGCGCAGCTCCTCGTCGGTCAGGAACTCGAGCTTGGTGATGCCGATCCCGTGCTCGCCGGAGATCACGCCGTCCAGCGAGCGCGCGAGCTTCATGATCCGCGCGACTGCCTGCTCGGCCTCCTTGAGCATCTCGTAGTCGTCGGAGTTGACCGGGATGTTGGTGTGCACGTTGCCGTCGCCGGCGTGCATGTGCAGCGCCACCCAGACCCGGCCGCGCAGCACCCGCTGCTGGGCCGCCTCGACCGCCTCGAGCACCGGCGAGAAGGCGAGCCCGGAGAAGATCTGGCGCAGCGGCTCGCGCACCTCGATCTTCCAGGACACCCGGATCGTGCGGTCCTGCAGCAGGTGGAAGAGCTGCGCCTGCGGCTGCTCGGCCAGCCGTGCGTCGGCCTTGCCGGCCAGGTGGCCGAGCCCGACGGCGTCCAGCCCCCCGCGCGCCTTGGCGAGCGGCTCGTCGATGTTTTCCAGCAGCCAGCGCCAGCGCTCGCGGGTGGCGGCCAGCAGCTCGCGCGACTGGCGGCGGCGGTCGGCCAGCAGCTCGTCGGCCGAGAGCCTCTCAAGGTCGACGTCGTCGGACTTGCCCAGCGCGAGCGGGCCGGCCAGCAAGGCGTCGAGCGCGTCGAGCACCTTCAGCTTGTTGCGGATCGACAGCTCGATGTTGATGCGCTCGATGCCGTCGGTGTACTCGCCCATCCGCTCGAGCGGGATGACGACGTCCTCGTTGATCTTGAAGGCGTTGGTGTGGCGGGCGATCGCCGCGGTGCGCGCGCGATCGAGCCAGAAGGTCTTGCGCGCATCGGGCGACACCGCGACGAAGCCCTCGCCGGAGCGGCCGTTGGCCATCCGCACCACTTCGGACGTGGCCTTGGCGACGCCCTCGTCGTCGTCGCCGACGATGTCGCCGATCAGCACCATCTTGGGCAGGCCGCCGCGGCGCGACTTGGTCGTGTAGCCGACCGCGCGCAGGTAGCGCTCGTCGAGGTGCTCGAGGCCGGCGAGGATCGCGCCGTGCGGGCGCTTGTCGAGATACGTCTTGATCTCGACGATGGACGGCACCGCGTCCTTGGGCTGGCCGAAGAACTCCAGGCACACGGTGCGCACGTGCTTCGGCATCCGGTGCAGCACCCAGCGCGCCGAGGTGATCAGGCCGTCGCAGCCTTCCTTCTGCACGCCCGGCAGGCCGGCCAGGAACTTGTCGGTGACGTCCTTGCCCAGCCCCACCTTGCGGAAGCGCCGGCCGTCGATGTCCAGCCGCTGGCTGCGGATCGGCTCGCCGCGCATCGCGCCGTCGGCGCCGAGCTGGCCCGGGGCGTACCACTTCAGGTCGAAGCTCGCGACCGCGGTGTCGTGGATCTTGCCCAGGTTGTGGCCGACGCGCGCGACCTCGAGCCAGTTGCCATCGGGGTCGACCATCCGCCACCAGGCGAGGTTGTCGAGCGCGGTGCCCCACAGCACCGCCTTCTTGCCGCCGGCGTTCATGGCCACGTTGCCGCCCACGCAGGAGGCCTCGAGCGAGGTGGGGTCCACCGCGAACACCAGGCCCGCCCGCTCGGCGGCCTCGGTCACCCGCTTGGTGACCACGCCGGCCTCCGACAGGATGGTCGGCACCTCGCGCTCCAGGCCGGGCAGCTTCAGCATCTCGACCGGCCCGAGCGCCTCGAGCTTCTCGGTGTTGATCACCGCCGAAAACGGCGTGAGCGGGATCGCGCCGCCGGTGTAGCCGGTGCCGCCGCCGCGCGGGATGATGGTCAACCCGAGCTCGATGCAGCCGGCCACCAGTCCGGCGATCTCGGCCTCGAAATCGGGCGTGAGCACCACGAACGGATACTCGACCCGCCAGTCGGTGGCGTCGGTCACGTGCGACACCCGGCTCAGCGCGTCGAAGCGGATGTTGTCGCGCGCGGTGGACTTCGCCAGCCGGCGCAGCGCGCGCTGGCGCAGCGCACCGGCCTCGGAGAACTCGCGCTCGAAGCGCGCCACCGCCTCGCGGGCCAGCCCGAGCAGGCGGGCCACCTTGGCGCTGCGCGAGCCGGCAGCATCGGCAGCGCGGGCCGCTTCGGCGGCACCCGCATCGGCCTCGCGCCGGCGGTCGACCTCGCCGAGCCGGTGATGCAGGGCCTCGACCAGCTGGCGCCGGCGCTTCGGGTTGTCGAGCAGGTCGTCCTGCAGGTAGGGATTGCGGCGGACTACCCAGATGTCGCCCAGCACCTCGTAGAGCATCTTGGCCGAGCGGCCGGTGCGGCGCTCCGCGCGCAGCTCCTCGACGATGCCCCAGGCCTCGGCGCCCAGCAGCCTGAGCACGATCTCCCGGTCGGAGAACGAGGTGTAGTTGTAGGGAATCTCGCGAAGGCGGACCGGGGCGTCGGCCTTGGGATCGAGAACCTGGAGCGGAGTCGGTGCGTTCATTGCACCGGATTTTATCGTTCCGGCCGGGCTCAGCCGAACATGCCGCCGATCGCCCGCCACCAGGCGTCGGGCACCCCCATCAGCAAGGCGGTCATCAGCGTGTAGCGCAGCAGCTTGCCGAGCGCCATCCAGAGCACGCTGCGCCAGAAGGGCAGCTTCAGCCAGCCCGCCACGGCGCACAGCGGATCGCCCACCACCGGCAGCCAGGAGAAGAACAGGGCCTTGGGGCCGAAGCGCTCGAACCAGCCCAGGTAGCGGGTGCGCTTGCCCTTGGCCACCGCCTCGTGGGCGCCGTAGCCGAGCCAGTAGTCGACGACGCCGCCGAGCGTGTTGCCGACCGTGGCCACCGCGATGGCCAGCCAGAACTGCTCCGGGTTCAGCTTGACGAAGCCGAAGACCGCCGGCTCGGATCCCATCGGCAGCAGCGTCGCCGACACGAAGGCCACGACGAAGATCGTGGAAAGGCCGGTCTCGGGCAGCGAGAACCAGCGGACCAGGGCTTCGGCGAGTGCATCCATGGGCGCGGAAGTCTATCCGAGCCGCGCGCCTGCCCCTCGGGCGGCACCGGGACGCCGGCCTAGTAAAATGGCGGGTTGACCGTCGAAATCGCCTTCCATGCCCATCGACTACCTGAAACGCATCCTGACCGCGCGCGTCTACGAAGTCGCCGAGGAAACCCCGCTCGAGCCCGCCGACAACCTGAGCGCGCGGCTCGGCAACCGGGTGCTGCTCAAGCGCGAGGACATGCAGCCGGTGTTCTCGTTCAAGCTGCGCGGCGCCTACAACCGGATGGCGAACCTCCCGGCCGACCAGCTCGGCCGCGGCGTGATCGCGGCTTCGGCCGGCAACCACGCGCAGGGCGTGGCCCTGTCGGCGCGCAAGCTCGGCTGCCGCGCGGTGATCGTGATGCCGGTCACCACGCCCCAGGTCAAGATCGACGCGGTCCGGGCGCTGGGCGGCGAGGTGGTGCTGCACGGCGACTCCTACAGCGACGCCGCCGGGCATGCGCAGGCGCTGCAGGCCGAACAGGGCCTCACCTTCGTTCACCCCTTCGACGATCCCGACGTGATCGCCGGCCAGGGCACGATCGCGATGGAGATCCTGCGCCAGCACACCGCGCCGATCGAGGCGATCTTCGTGGCGATCGGCGGCGGCGGGCTGATCTCGGGCGTGGCGGCCTACGTCAAGCAGATCCGGCCGGAGATCAAGGTGATCGGCGTGCAGACGCTGGATTCCGACGCGATGGCGCGCTCGCTGAAGGCCGGCCGGCGCATCGAGCTGCACGACGTGGGCCTGTTCTCGGACGGCACCGCCGTGAAGAAGGTCGGCGAGGAGACCTTCCGCCTGTGCCGGCAGCTGGTCGACGAGATCGTGCTGGTCGACACCGATGCGATCTGCGCCGCCATCAAGGACGTGTTCCAGGACACACGCTCCATCCTCGAACCGGCGGGCGCGCTGGCCATCGCCGGCATGAAGGCCTGGGCCGCCCGCGAGGGGGTGCGCGACCGCACGCTGGTGGCCATCGCCTGCGGCGCCAACATGAACTTCGACCGGCTGCGCTTCGTGTCGGAACGGGCCGAAATCGGCGAGAAGCGCGAGGCGGTGTTCGCGGTGACCATCCCCGAGGAGCGCGGCAGCTTCCGGCGCTTCTGCGAACTGGTGGGCCCGCGCAGCGTGACCGAGTTCAACTACCGGATCGCCGACGCCGCCCAGGCCCACGTCTTCGTGGGGATTCAGATCTCCCAGCCCGGCGAGGCGACGCGGATCGCCGAGGCCTTCGTCGGCGCCGGCTTCGCCACGCTGGACCTGACGGACGACGAGCTGGCCAAGCTGCACCTGCGGCACATGGTCGGCGGCAACTCGGTGCTGGCGAAGAACGAGCTGCTCTACAGCTTCGAGTTTCCCGAGCGGCCCGGGGCGCTGATGCGCTTCCTGTCGAGCATGAGTCCGAACTGGAACATCTCGCTGTTCCACTACCGCAATCACGGCGCCGATTACAGCCAGATCCTGGTGGGCATCCAGGTGCCCAGCGGCGAGAAGAAGATGTTCCGCGAGTTCCTCGCCACGCTCGGCTATCCGCACCGCGAGGAGACCCAGCACCCGGCCTACCGCCTGTTCCTGGGCGCCCACCTGTCGAAAGCCTGACGCCAGTCAAGCGCACTCGGCAGCCTTTTTATAGAATTCAAGGCCTTATGTACCTGCTGACCCTCGGACTGAACCACCAGACCGCGCCGCTCGCCCTGCGCGAGAAGGTGTCGTTCCCGGGCGACGCGCTGCGCGCGGCCATCGCCGACCTGCGCTCGCGCCTGTCCCCGGTGGTGTCGGAGTCGGCCATCCTCTCCACCTGCAACCGCACCGAGATCTACTGCGCCACCCCCGCGCCCGGCGAGGCCCGGCAGGCGATCACCCAGTGGCTGGGCGGCGAACGCAGGGTCGACCCGCAGCCGCTTCAGCATCACCTGTATTCGCTGCCCGACGGGCAGGCGGTCAGGCACGCCTTCCGCGTGGCGTCGGGGCTCGACTCGATGGTGCTGGGCGAGCCGCAGATCCTGGGCCAGATGAAGGACGCCGCCCGCACCGCGCAGCAGGCCGGGGCGATGGGCACCCACCTGCACCAGCTCTTCCAGCGCTCGTTCGCGGTGGCCAAGGAGATCCGCAGCACCACCGCGATCGGCTCGCAGTCGGTGTCGATGGCCGCCGCGGCGGTCAGGCTGGCGCGCCGGATCTTCGAGGACCTGCGCGAGACCCGCGTGCTGTTCGTGGGCGCGGGCGAGATGATCGAGCTCTGCGCCACCCACTTCGCGGCCCAGCACCCGAAGCAGATGGTGGTGGCCAACCGCACGGCCGAGCGCGCCCAGAAGCTCGCCCAGCGCTTCGGCGCCGCCACGATGCGGCTGGCCGAGCTCAGCGACCGGCTCGACGAATTCGACATCGTGGTGTCCTGCACCGCCAGCTCGCTGCCCATCATCGGGCTGGGCATGGTCGAGCGCGCCACCCGCGCCCGCCGGCGCCGCCCGATCTTCATGGTCGACCTGGCGGTGCCGCGCGACATCGAGGCCGAGGTCTCCCGGCTCGACGACGTCTTCCTCTACACCGTGGACGACCTCGGCCGGCAGGTCGCGGCCGGCCAGGAGAACCGCCGCGCCGCGGTGGCCCAGGCCGAGGCGATCATCGAGACCCGGGTCAGCGCCTTCATGCAGTGGATGTCGGCGCGCGAAGCGGTGCCGGCGATCCGGGCGCTGCACGACCGGGCCGAGGCGCTGCGCCGCATCGAGCTGGAACGGGCGCGCCGGGCGCTGGCGGCCGGAGACGATCCGGCCCAGGTGCTCGAGGCCCTGGCCCACGGCCTGACCGGCAAGTTCCTGCACGGCCCGACCACCCTGCTGCACGGCTCGGTCGAACACCGTGAAAAACTGCTGCCGCTGCTCGACCAGCTCCTGCCGGATCGCGCGGGCGGCGCCGAACTCGTCAATCGCGAGGACATGCCGGGCGCCGACGGCAACCCGGCGCAAGACGGCCCGCGCTGATGCGGCCGTCGATGCAGGCCAGGCTCGAGCAGCTCGAGCACCGCCTGGGCGAACTCGAGCGCCTGCTCGCCAGCGAAGAGGCGGCGCGCGACATGGGCACGTTCCGGCGGCTCAACCGCGAGCACGTCGAGCTGTCCGACCTGGTGGCGCACTACCAGGCCTGGAAGCAGGCCGGCCGCGACCTGGAAGCCGCCGGGCAGATGCGCGGCGACCCCGGCATGCGCGACTTCGCCGACGAGGAGATCGCGGCGGCCCAGGCGCGGCTGGCCGATGAAGAGGCCGCGCTGCAGCGGCTGCTGCTCCCGAAGGACCCCGACGACGAGCGCAGCGTGATCCTGGAGATCCGCGCCGGCACCGGCGGCGACGAAAGCGCGCTGTTCGCCGGCGACCTGCTGCGGATGTACCTGCGCTACGCCGAGCGCCAGCGCTGGCAGACCGAAGTGCTGTCCGAGAGCCCGTCCGAGCTCGGCGGCTGCAAGGAGGTCATCGTCCGGATCGACGGCGACGCGGTCTACTCGCGGCTGAAGTTCGAGTCGGGCGGACACCGCGTGCAGCGGGTGCCCGAGACCGAGGCCCAGGGCCGCATCCACACCTCGGCCTGCACGGTGGCGGTGATGGCCGAGCCCGACGAGGTCGGCGAGGTCGACATCGACCCCGAGGAACTGCGCATCGACGTGTTCCGCGCCTCGGGCGCCGGCGGCCAGCACGTGAACCGGACCGAGTCCGCGGTGCGCATCACCCACCTGCCCTCGGGCATCGTCGTCGAGTGCCAGGACGACCGCTCGCAGCACCGCAACAAGGACCGCGCGATGCGCGTGCTGGCGGCCCGGCTCAAGGACGCGCGCCAGCGCGAGCAGCAGGCGAAGGAAGCGGCGACCCGCCGCTCGCTGATCGGCTCGGGCGACCGCTCCGAGCGCATCCGCACCTACAACTTCCCGCAGGGCCGGGTGACCGATCACCGGATCAACCTGACGCTCTACAAGCTCCAGCAGATCCTCGACGGCGACCTGGACGAGCTCGTCGGCGCGCTGGTGGCCGAGAACCAGGCGCGCCTGCTCGCGGAGCTGGCCGAGACCGAGCATTGAGCGACTGGAACGCGCTGCTGGCTGCGAGCGGCCTGCCGCGGCTCGAGGCCCGCGCGCTGCTCGAGCATGTCTCGGCGCGCAGCCGCAGCTGGCTGATCGCCCACGGCGACGAGGCCGCGCCGGCCGAGGCGGCCACCCGGTTCGCCGCGCTCGCCCGC
>MEEC01000038.1 GCA_001724315.1 Lautropia sp. SCN 70-15
GAAGCGGCTGCGAAGGCGGATGTGGGTGCGAGTGCGGATGCGCGAGCGGCTGCCTGGCCGGTGAGGCCGGCCCGAGCAGCGGGAAGGACGCGAGCTGCGCGGCGATCCGGCGGCGCAGCGATGCCTCGCAGGCGATGTCGGTGGTCACGGTGTCCACGGGGCCGGTCACGGTCTCAGCGCGCTGCCGCGCCGGCCTGCGAGCGCGAAGCGACGGCAGCCGCCTCGCGCGACCGGTCGCGGGCGAGCAGCGTGTAGGCGGCCGGCACGACGAACAGCGTAAGCACGGTTCCCAGGCTCATGCCGCCGACGATGACCCAGCCGATCTCCTGGCGGCTCGCCGCGCCGGCGCCTTGCGCGATCGCCAGCGGGATCGCGCCGGCCACCATCGCGCCGGTGGTCATCAGGATAGGCCGCAGCCGCAGGACCGCGGCCTCGATGACCGCCTCGAGCTTGCCGCGGCCGGAGTCCTGCAGCGCATTGGCGAACTGCACGATCAGGATTCCGTGCTTGCTGATCAGGCCGATCAGCGTGATCAGGCCGATCTGGCTGTAGATGTTCAGCGTGCCGCCGGTCAGGTGCAGCGCGGCCAGGGCGCCGGCCATCGACAGCGGCACGGTCAGCAGGATGATCAGCGGGTCGACGAAGCTTTCGAACTGCGCCGCCAGCACCAGGTAGATGAAGACCAGCGCCAGCACGAACACGAACAGCAGGCTGGAGCCGGCCTCGCGGAACTCGCGCGACTGGCCGGCGTAGTCATAGCGTACCGTGGGCGGCAGGACCCGCTCCACCGTCTGCTCGAGGAAGGCGAGGCCCTCGCCGAGCGAGTAGCCGGGTGCCAGGTTCGCGGTGATGGTCGCCGAGCGGAATTGGTTGAAGCGGTTGAGCTCCTTCGGCGCGACGCCCTCTTCGAGGCGGACCAGGTTCGAGAGCTGGATCATCGACCCGTTGCGGCTGCGCACGTAGATGTCCTCGATCGCGCCGGGCGTGCGGCGCTCGTCGGGCGCGACCTGGACGATCACGTCGTACTGCTCGCCATTCTGGTTGAAGCGGGTGACCTGGCGACCGCCGAGCAGCGTCTCCAGCGTGCGGCCGACGGTCAGCACGCTCGCGCCGGTGTCGGCGACCCGCTCGCGGTCGACCTCGACCTGGACCTGGGGCTTGTTGAGCCTCAGGTCGCTGTCGACGTTGACCAGGCCCGGCCAGGCCGCGGCTTCGGCCAGGACCCGCGACACGTATTCGTCGAGCTTCTCGTAGCTGTCGGAAGTCTGGATCACGAACTCGATCGGCCGGTTGCGTGCGCTCTGGCCGAAGGAGCCGGGGTTGTTCGCCGAGGTCCGCACGCCCGCGATCTTCGACAGGTCGCCACGGATCGACTCGACGATGTCCATCTGCGTGCGCTCGCGCTCTTCCCATGGCACGAGCCGCGAGAAGGAGATCAGCTCGGTGACCGCGCGCGAGCCCACGATCACGAAGGAGTTCGCCACTTCCGGAATGCGGTCCAGCAGGCCTTCGAGCTGGCCGATGTAGCGGCTGGTGAAATCGATCGTGGAGCCTTCCGGCGCATTGCCCGAGGTGAAGATCACGCCGCGGTCCTCGAGCGGCGCGAGCTCGGACTTCAGCGTGGAGAACAGCAGCCCGCTCGCGCCCGCGGCGAGCAGCGCCACGAGAGCGACCGCCGGGCGCATCCGCAGGCTGGTCGACAGCACCCTGCGGTACGCGGCGGTGATGCCGACCAGCAGCCGCTCCAGCGCGTTGTAGAGGCGCCCATGCGTCTCGTGCTCCTTCAGCAGCCGCGAGCACATCATCGGCGACAGGGTCAGCGCGACGAAGCCCGACACGACGACCGCGCCGGCCAGCGTGAGCGCGAACTCGGCGAACAGCCCGCCGGTGCGGCCCGGCGCGAAGGCGACCGGCGCGTAGACCGCGGCGAGCGTCAGCGTCATCGCGACGACCGCGCCGGAGATCTCCCCGATGCCGGTGATCGCCGCCTTCATCGGCTTCATGCCTTCCTCGATGTGCCGATGAATGTTCTCGAGCACCACGATCGCGTCGTCGACCACCAGGCCGATGGCCAGCACCATCGAGAGCAGCGTGAGCGTGTTGATCGAGAAGCCGAGCATCTCCATCAGCGCGAAGGCGCCGATCAGCGAGACCGGGATCGTGACCAGCGGGATGATCGTCGCGCGAACCGTGCGCAGGAACAGGAAGATCACCAGCACCACCAGCACCACCGCCTCGGCGATCGTCGTGTACACCGCCGCGATCGAGCGGTCGATGAACACCGAGCTGTCGTAGGCGATCGCGGCGTTCATGCCCGGCGGCAGGTCGCGCTCGAGCTGCGGCAGGACCGCGCGCATCTCGTTCGAGATGTCCAGCGGGTTGGCGGTCGCCTGCTTGACGATGCCCAGGATCACCGACTGCTGGCCGTTGTAGCGGGTGATCCGGCGCTCGTCCTGCGGGCCGAGCGCCACCGCGGCCACGTCGCCCAGGCGAACCGCGAAGCCCTTCGCGTCCTTCACCGCGATCTCGCGGAACTGCGCGGGCGTCGCCAGGCCGGTGCGCGAGAGCACGGTGAACTCGGTATCGGGGCCCTCGATCCGGCCCGAGGGCACCTCGGCGTTCTGCTGGCGCAGCGCGTCCTCGATGTCCTGCACCGTCAGCTCGTAGGCGGCCAGCCGCGCGCGATCGAGCCAGATCCGCATCGCGTAGCGCCGCTCGCCGAAGATGCGGACCTCGGCCACTCCGGGCAGGGTCTGGAGCCGGTCGCGCACGTAGCGGTCGGCATAGTCGGAGATCTCGACCGTGGGCGCGCGGTCGCTGGTCAGCGCGATGTAGATGATCGCCTGCGCGTCGGCCTCCACCTTCGCGATGACCGGCTCCTCGATCTCGTCGGGCAGGCGGCCGCGCACCCGAGACACGCGGTCGCGCACGTCACTCGCCGCGACGTCGGGATCGGTGCCCAGCCGGAAGCGGACCGTGATGCGGCTCAGCTCGGCCTCGCTGCTAGAGGTCAGCGCCTCGATGCCCTCGATGCCGGCGATCGAGCCCTCGAGCACTTGCGAGACCTGGGTCTCGATGATCTCGGCGCTGGCCCCGAGATAGTTAGTGCGCACCGACACGATCGGCTGGTCGATGTTCGGGTACTCGCGCACGGTGAGCCGCGTGTAGGACACCAGGCCCACGAGCACGATCACCAGGCTGAGCACCGTCGAGAAGACGCGCCGCTTGATGAAGAACTCGAACAGGCTCACCTCAGGCTCCGGCGCGGGGCGCGGCCGCGTCGACCGGCGCCTGATCGCGCAGCTGCTGATGACCGGCCGTCACCACCGTGTCGCCTTCGGACAGGCCGGCCAGCACCTCGACTCGCCCCGGGCGTCGCACGCCCAGCCCGATCTCGGTCAGCCGCGCCTTGCCGTCGACGACCCGGTACACGTAGCGCTTGTCGCCTCGGGCGAACACCGCCGAGTCGGGGATCAGCACCGCCCGCTCGCGCCGGTCCACGACGATTTCCACCCGCGCGAACAGCCCGGGCGCGAGCTCGCCCTTCGGGTTCGGAATCCGCGCCCGCAGCCGGATCGCGCGGCCGCCGACTTCCACGATCGGGTCGATCGCGTAGACCGTGCCTTCGAAGCGCCGGCCGGGCAGGGCGTCGATCGTCACGTTGACCTGCTGGCCGTTGCGCAGCGCCGGCAGCGCGAGCTCCGGCACCCGGAAGTCGAGCTTCATCGGGTCGGTGTCGGCGAGTTCGACGATCGCCTGGCCGGGCTCCACGTAGGCGCCGGCGCTGACCGATCGAAGGCCCACGACGCCGGACAGCGGGGCGCGGATCGTGGTCTTCGCCAGTCGGGCCTCGGCGAGCGCGATGCCTGCCTCGGCGGCCTGCAAGGCGGCCAGGGCCTCGTCGCGCGAGCGGGGCGAGGCCATGCCCTCGCGGGCCAGCTTGGCGAAGCGCTCGTTGTTCGCGCGCGAGAGCGTGAGCTCGGAACGGCTGCGGGCCAGCTCGGCCTTCAGGACCGACGCGTCGAGCTGCACCAGCAGGTCGCCCGCGGCGACGCGCTGTCCTTCGCGGAATGCGATCCGCTCGATGCGGCCCGCGATCTCGGTGGTGACGGTGACGGCCTCGTCGGGCAGCAGGCTGCCGACCGCGCGGATCGACTCGACGAGCGGCTGGACCTGCACGCGGGCGGTCTCGACGGTGATCGGCGCGAGCGGACCCGGCGGACTGTCGGCGGTGCGCTCGCCGGCTGGCGCACCGACGGGCGCCGCCTGGCCGCGCAGCCCGAGCAGCTTGCGGACCTCGCGAAGGTCGACGTCCGGGTACTTCAGCGACGCCGCCACGGCGGCGGCCGACAGCGCGGCGAGGACCAGCCAGAAGCGCCACTTCGTACGCGGGCGGCCTTCGGTCGGGGGCGAGGTCATCGGCCTCAGCGGGACAGCCGCAGGTCGACCGTGCGGCCGCCGCCGGTGGTGACCTGCTGCATCAGCGACCCGCCGGCGCGGCGCTCGCCCTCCTGCCAGCGGACCACCGCGGTCAGGAAGAAGCTGCCGCTTGCGACCCGGTCGAAGCGGAATCGGCCGTTGGCATCGCACTGGGCCTGCCTGACCAGCTTCGAGTACTCGGGCGGGTCCGGATCGAAGCGATAGCTGCGGCCGTCCAGGCTCGCGCCGCGCTCGTCGCTGCCGTACAGCGCGCGCACGCGGATGCGCGCGTAGTCAGTGGCAGGCACCAGGAAGACCGGCTGGCCGGCGCAGGTGACCACCGTGCCGTTGCGCTGGCGCACCGACGCGCTGCCGGTGACCGTGTTCGGGCCGTTTGCCAGCAGGCGGGCCGCCAGCGTCTTGTCGTAGGGCGTGTCGATCCGGTAGACGGTGCCGCCGGGCGCGGGTTCGGAGGGCCCGAACGGCCCGAGGGGCGGCAGGGCGCAGCCGGCGAGCGCGGCGGACAGCGCGATGGCCGACAGGGCGCGGACCCTCCCGAGCGAACGGACATTCCGGAGCGAACGGACATTCCGGAGCGGACGGACGTTCCGGAGCGGACGAGCCTGCCGGACCGGGCGGGTCTCCGGGAGCATGCGTGCTGTCATGGCGTAGGGGCCTCCTTTCGAGCTGGCGGGCGCCTGGTCGACGCGGTCTAGGAGTCTGGGCGGCAGAGCGCCCAGGTAGCTGACGAGGCGGAGCAGTTGAGGTAGTTTCGGCGCTCATGGCTGCAAACTATCTTCCGTACGAGCCCGGGCAGATGCTGCTGTTGCCCGGAGCGATCCAGGACTGGCTGCCCGAGGGGCATCTGGCGCACTTCATCAGCGACACGGTGGACACGCTGGATCTGGGCGCGTTTCACGCGCGCTACGAGAAAGACGGGCCGCGCAACCAGCCGTTTCACCCGGCGATGATGGTCAAGGTGCTGGTGTACGGGTACGCCACGGGGGTGTTCAGCTCGCGCAAGATCGCGCGCAAGCTGCACGAGGACGTGGCGTTCCGGATGCTGGGGGCGGGGAACTTTCCGGCGCACCGCACGATCCGGGAATTTCGGGCGAATCACCTGCGCGAGCTCTCGGAGTTGTTCGTGCAGGTGGTGCGGCTGGCGCGCGAGATGGGGCTGGTGAAGCTGGGCACGATTGCGGTGGACGGCACCAAGGTCAAGGCCAACGCGAGCCGACACAAGGCGATGAGCTACGCACGCATGGTGCAGTCCGAGCGGGAGCTCACCGCGCAGATCGATGCCCTGATGGCGCGGGCCAAGGCGGCCGACGAGGCCGAGCGCAACGAGCCGGAGGTGGACATCCCGGCGGAGATCGCGCGGCGCGAGACGCGCCTGGCGGCGATCCGGGCGGCGCGCGAGCGGCTGGAGCAGCGCCAGCGCGAGGCGGATACAGAGCGCGGGCGGCATCCGGACGACGAGAACAAACCGCGCGGCAAGGACGGCAGGCCGAAGGGCGGGCGATATCTGCGCGATTTCGGCGTGCCCAAGGAGTCGGCGCAGGAGAACTTCACCGACCCGGACAGCCGGATCATGAAGCGAGCCGGCGGCGGGTTCGATGCGGGCTACAACGCGCAGACGGCGGTCGATGAGGCGGCGCACATCATCGTGGCCGCGGAGCTGACCAACAGCAGCAGCGACGCGGCGCAATTGCCGCGCCTGCTGCGCGCGGTGCGCGAGAACCTCGAAGCGCCGCCCGGGCAGGTGCTGGCCGACACGGGGTATCACGGCGAGCAGGTGCTTGCAGAACTGGCCACTGGGCCGACCGAGGTGGTGGTGGCACTGGGGCGCGAGAGCAAGGATCAATTGCGCTTCGATGCGCAGCGCTCGCCGCACCTGGTGGCGATGGCGGCCAAGCTGCAGACCGAGCGGGGCAAGGCCGCTTACCGACGACGCAAGTGGATCGCCGAGCCCCCCAACGGCTGGATCAAGCACGTGCTGGGGTTCAGGCAATTCAGCGTGCGGGGCCTCGAGCGGGTCACGGCCGAATGGAAACTCGTGTGTCTGGCGCTGAACCTGAGGCGAATGGCGACGATGCGGGCAATTTGAAGTGAAGGAGGCCGCCCATTTGCCGGTTCTGGGCCTGCAAGCAACGCCGCGGGCCATCGCCACACGACACTTGAAGGGCCGCTGCGGCCACACTCGACCGCGCGTAGCCTCGACAATCACGCGGGCGGCGCTCTGCCGCCCAGACTCCTAGTCGGCGTAGCCGGGCAGCTCGCGGTCGAGCACCCGCATCATCGCCTCGAAGAACAGGCGCTCGCGCTCCGCCAGCGAGTGCGTGTTGTCGGGATTGGGCGCCTGCACGCGGGCGACGACTTCGGGCGCCAGCACCTGCAAGCGCTGGCCCGATCCCATCGCGAGCAGCTGCGCGCGGCAGACGCGTTCGAGCCGGTACAGGCGCCGGTAGGCCTGCGCGACCGTCTCGCCGACGACCAGCACGCCGTGGTTCTTCATGAACACGGTGTGCTTGTCGGCGCCGAGCAGCCCGGCCAGGCGCTCGCCTTCCGCCAGCGTGTCGGCGAGCCCGTTGTAGCCGTCGTCGTAGACGATGTGGCCGTCGTAGAAGGCGGCGGTCTGGCTGGTCGGCAGCAGCCGGTTGTCCTGGAGCATGTTCAGGGCCAGCGCCCAGGTCTGGTGGGTGTGCAGCACGACGTTCGCGCCGCAGAGGCGGTGGATCGGCGCGTGGATGCAGCGCGCCGACAGTTCCACTACGCCCTGGCCTTCGATCGTGCGGCCGGCTTCGTCGAACACGGCCAGGTCGCTGGCGCGCGCCTCGGACCAGTGCAGGCCGAAGGGCAGGATCAGGTAGCGATCCTGCTGGCCTGGCACGGCAACGGTGAAGTGATTGTCGATGCCCTCGTCGAGCTCGTGCAGGACGGCGAGACGCAGCGCCGCCGCCAGGTGGACCTTGGCCTCTTGCACGGGATCCGCGATGCGCGCGGCGGCGAGGGAATGAACGGACATCGGTGTTGCTCCTCGAAACGGGATGGCGAGCCCCGAGTATAGGGGCGTGCTCCGTCGCGGCCGCCCTGGGTTAGTCTCTCGATCTGAACGAGGCTCGAACGACGGAGGAGACAGGTGCCCGCAGGCTACGAGAACCTGAAGCTGGAAGTGGCCGATCGCTGCGCGGTGGTCAGGCTCGACCGGCCGGCCGCGCG
This sequence comes from Lautropia sp. SCN 70-15, assembly GCA_001724315.1. GTDB lineage: Bacteria > Pseudomonadota > Gammaproteobacteria > Burkholderiales > Burkholderiaceae_E > Zeimonas. The sequence goes on from MEEC01000038.1 coordinate 7,639, forward strand.
CAACGCGCTCTCCAACCGGCTGATGCGCGAGCTGATCGCGGTCGCGCGCGAGCTCGCCGAGCGCGACGACGTGGACGCGGTGATCCTGACCGGCGCCGCGCGTTTCTTTTCGGCGGGCGCCGACCTGGACGATGCCCGGGCCTGGGCCGACGCCTCGCTGTCGATCTCGGAGCGGCGCCGCATCACCGCGACCGGCTACCGGCTGTGCCGGGCCTGGGAGGAGATCCCGCAGATCACGATCGCCGCGATCGAAGGCTATGCGGTCGGCGGCGGCCTGGCGCTCGCGCTGGCCTGCGACTGGCGCGTTGCGGGCGAAGACGCCTTCGTGTCGCTGCCCGAGATCTCGCTCGGCATTCCGTTGACCTGGGGCACCGTCCCGCGGCTGGTCAACCTGCTCGGCCCGGCGAAGGCCAAGCGGCTGACCATCCTCTGCGAGCGCTTCGCGGCGCCGCAGGCGCTGGCGCTCGGCCTGCTCGACTACACGGCGCCCAGCGGCGGCGCGCTCGCGCTGGCGCTCGAGGTGGCGGCGCGCGTGCTGTCGATGCCGCCGGCCGTCGTGCGGATGAGCAAGGAGTCTGTCAACGCGGTGGCCACGGCCCTGAACCACGCGGCCGGCTACATGGCGCACGACCAGATCGCGCTGGCGGCGGCCAGCGAGGAGTCTCAGGCGGCGCGCCAGGCCGCCTTGCGCCGCAACCGACCAGGCTCGCGCGCGGCCGCTGGGCCGCGCGAGGACGCGGACGACTAGCCCACGCCGAGCCTAGGCCGCCGCCTGCGCCGCCTGGGCCAGCGCCCGTTCCAGGTGCGCCACCGTGCGGTCGATGTTGCCGAGCTTGTCCAGCCCGAACAGCCCGATCCGGAAGGTCCGGAAGTCGGCCGGCTCGTCGCATTGCAGCGGCACGCCGGCTGCGGTCTGCAGGCCCAAGCCCAGGAAGCGCTTGCCCGAGTGGATCTCCGGGTCGTCGGTGTAGCTGACCACCACGCCGGGCGCCTCGAAGCCGGGTGCCGCCACGCTCGGGAAGCCGCGGCCGGCGAGCAGCGCGCGCACGCGGGCGCCGAGCGCCAGCTGGTCGGTGCGGGCCTTGTCGAAGCCGTAGCGCTTCGTTTCGAGCATGGCGTCGCGCACGCTGGCCAGCGCGTCGGTGGGCATGGTGGCGTGATAGGCGTGGCCGCCCTTCTCGTAGGCTTCCATGATCTGCAGCCACTTGCGCAGGTCGCAGGCGTAGCTGGTGCTGGCGGTGGCCTCGATGCGCTCGCGCGCGGTCTCGCCCAGCATCACGAAAGCGCAGCAGGGCGAGCCGCTCCAGCCTTTCTGCGGGGCGCTGATCAGGACGTCGACGCCGGTGGCCTTCATGTCCACCCACACGGTGCCGGAGGCGATGCAGTCGAGCACGAACATGCCGCCCACCGCGTGCACCGCGTCGGCCACCCGCTTCAGGTAGTCGTCGGGCAGCATCAAGCCGGCCGAGGTCTCCACGTGCGGCGCGAACACCAGGTCGGGTTTCTCGCGGGCGATGGTGGCGACCACCTCGTCGATCGGCGGCGGTGCGAAGGCCGCCTTGCGGCCGGGGGCGACCGGACGCGCCTTGAGCACGATGGCCTCGGACGGGATGCCGCCCATCTCGAAGATCTGCGACCAGCGGTAGCTGAACCAGCCGGTGCGGATCACCAGGCATTTCTTGCCGGTGGCGAACTGCCTGGCCACCGCCTCCATGCCGAAGGTGCCGCTGCCCGGCACCACCACCGCCGAATGCGCGCGGTAGACCTCCTTCAGGACGCCCGAGATGTCGCGCATGACGCCCTGGAAGCGTTGCGACATGTGGTTGAGCGCGCGGTCGGTGAACACGACCGAGTATTCGAGCAGGCCGTCGGGATCGACGTCGGGACGCAGGCCGGGCATGGCGACTCCTCGATGGGTTGTCCGTCGTTGGTCGTCGGAGCATACCCCCAAAGAAAAAGCCGGGCCATCGGCCCGGCTTTGCGGAAACGGTGCGAGCGGTTCGCTGCCCGCGGCCGACTCAGCGCGGCGCCATCCTGATCGCCCCATCCAGCCGGATGGTCTCGCCGTTCAGCATCACGTTGGCGAAGATGTGCTCGACCATCGCCGCGTATTCGTTCGGACGCCCGAGCCGCGAGGGGAAGGGCACCTGCTTGCCGAGCGACTCCTGGGCTTCCTTCGGCAGGCTCTGGAGCAGCGGCGTGAGGAAGAGCCCCGGCGCGATCGTGACCACGCGCACGCCGTCGCGGGCCAGGTCGCGGGCGACGGGCAGCGTCATGCCCACGATGCCGCCCTTCGAGGCCGCATAGGCGGCCTGGCCGATCTGGCCGTCGTAGGCGGCCACCGAGGCGGTGTTCACGATCACGCCGCGCTCGCCTTCGGCGTTCGGCGTGTTCTTCACCATGGCCGCGGCGGCGAGCCGCAGCATGTTGAAGCTGCCGATCAGGTTGATCTGAACGACCTTCGCGAACAGGTCGAGCGGGTGCGGGCCGTCCTTGCCGACCGTCTTGCACGGGGGGCCGATGCCGGCGCAGTTGACCAGGCCGGCCAGCTCGCCCATTTCCAGGGCGGCGGCCACCGCCGCCTGCGCGTCGGCCTCGGCGGTGACGTCGCAGCGCACGAAGCGCGCGGCCGCGCCGAGCTGCCCCGCGAACTCCGCGCCCAGCTTGTCGTTGACGTCGGCGATCAGCACCTTGCCGCCCAGCTCGACGATCCGCTGTGCGGTCGCGCCGCCGAGCCCCGATGCGCCGCCGGTGACGACGACGACCTTGCCCTTCACGTCCATGGCTTCAGCCTCCGTGCAGCACGCCCATCAGCGGCACCAGCAGCAGCGCCACGATGTTGATGATCTTGATCAGCGGATTGACGGCCGGGCCCGCGGTGTCCTTGTAGGGGTCGCCGACCGTGTCGCCGGTGACCGCGGCCTTGTGCGCCTCGGAGCCCTTGCCGCCGTGGTTGCCTTCCTCGATGTACTTCTTGGCGTTGTCCCAGGCGCCGCCGCCGGTGCACATCGAGATCGCGACGAACAGGCCGGTCACGATCGTGCCCATCAGCACGCCGCCGAGCGCCTCGGGGCCGAGGAACACCGCGACCAGGATCGGCACCACCACCGGCAGCAGCGAGGGGATCATCATCTCCTTGATGGCCGCGCCGGTGAGCAGGCCCACCGCCTTCGAGTAGTCGGGCTTGGCCGTGCCTTCCATGATGCCCTTGATCTCGCGGAACTGGCGGCGCACTTCCTCGACCACCGCGCCGGCCGCGCGGCCCACCGCTTCCATCGCCATCGCGCCGAACAGGTAGGGGACCAGGCCGCCTATGAACAGGCCGATGATCACCATGTGGTTCGACAGGTCGAAGGACACCTTCATGCCCTGGGACTCGAGCGCGTGCGTGTAGTCGGCGAACAGCACCAGCGCCGCCAGGCCGGCCGAGCCGATCGCGTAGCCCTTGGTGACCGCCTTGGTGGTGTTGCCCACCGCGTCGAGCGGGTCGGTGATGTCGCGCACCGACGAGGGCAGCTCGGCCATCTCGGCGATGCCGCCGGCGTTGTCGGTGATCGGGCCGTAGGCGTCGAGCGCCACGACGATGCCGGCCATCGACAGCATGGACGTGGCAGCGATCGCGATGCCGTAGAGGTTGCCCAGCCAGTACGAGGCCATGATCGCCGCGCAGACCAGGATCACCGGCCAGGCGGTGGACTTCATCGACACGGCCAGGCCGGCGATGATGTTGGTGCCGTGGCCGGTGGTGGAGGCCTGCGCCACGTAGCGCACCGGCTTGAACTGCGTGCCCGTGTAGTACTCGGTGACCCAGACGATCAGGCCGGTCAGGATCATGCCCACCACCACGCACAGCCACAGGTTCATCACCGAGGTGCCGGCGCGAGAGAGGTCGACGTCGCCGAAGATCCAGCGGGTGATCGGCCAGGCGGCGATCGTGGCGATCAGGCCGGCCCAGATCAGGCCCTTGTAGAGCGCGCCCATGATGTTGGTGGTGCCCGGCTTGGCCTTGACGAACATCGCGCCGATGATCGACGCGATGATCGACATGCCGCCCAGGGCCAGCGGGTAGACCACCGCCTGCAGCTCGGCGCCGCTGACCATCAGCGAGCCGAGCAGCATCGTGGCGATCAGCGTGACCGCGTAGGTTTCGAACAGGTCGGCCGCCATGCCGGCGCAGTCGCCGACGTTGTCGCCCACGTTGTCGGCGATCACCGCCGGGTTGCGCGGGTCGTCTTCGGGGATGCCGGCCTCGACCTTGCCCACCAGGTCGGCGCCCACGTCGGCGCCCTTGGTGAAGATGCCGCCGCCCAGCCGCGCGAAGATCGAGATCAGCGAGGAGCCGAAGGCCAGGCCGATCAGCGGCTTGAGCACGTCGTGCAGCGAGCCGACCTTGTCCAGGCCGTGCGGCGCGCTGCCCATCAGCACGCCGTAATAGCCGGCCACGCCCAGCAGGCCCAGGCCGACCACCAGCATCCCGGTGATCGCGCCGCCGCGGAAGGCCACGTCGAGGGCCGGGCCGAGGCCCTGGGTGGCGGCCTGCGCGGTGCGCACGTTGGCGCGCACCGACACGTTCATGCCGATGTAGCCCGCCGCGCCCGAGAGGATCGCGCCGATCGCGAAGCCCACCGCGGTGGCCATGCCCAGGCCGGGGAGCGCCCAGATCGCGACGAAGAGCACGATGCCCACCAGGCCGATCGTGCGGTACTGCTTGTTCAGGTAGGCGCGCGCGCCCTGCTGGATCGCGCTGGCGATCTCCTGCATCCGCGCGTTGCCGGCGTCGAGGCCGAGGATCCATCGGCTCGACACGATCCCGTAGATCACCGCGGCCAGGCCGCAGACGAGAGCGAACCAGAGGCTCGCCGAGGTCGCTGTCATGTTGTCACCCCCAAGAAGTCGTTTTGATATCGGAACAGCAGCAACGGAAATCGTGTCGGCGCGGTTCGGGCGCCTTCCCGGGGAGTCTCCGGCCCCGGGAATCCGACGAGAGTCTACGCGAGCGCGGCCAGCGCGCGCGCGGTGATCTCCTCGACCGAACCCTGGCCCGAGATGCGGCGGTACTGCGGCGCGGCCGGGTCGCCGGTCTTCGCCCAGTCGCCGTAGTAGTCGACCAGTGGGCGGGTCTGCGCCCGGTAGACCTCGAGCCGCTTGCGCACGGTTTCCTCGCGGTCGTCGTCGCGCTGGATCAGGTCTTCGCCGGTGACGTCGTCCTTGCCGGCGACCTTGGGCGGGTTGAAGCGCACGTGGTAGGTGCGCCCGCTGGCGGCGTGGACCCGGCGCCCGCTCATCCGCTCGATGATGTCTTCCTCGGGAACGTCGATCTCGAGCACGTAGTCGAGCCGCACGCCGGCGGCCTTCATCGCCTCGGCCTGGGGAATCGTGCGAGGGAAGCCGTCGAACAGGTAGCCGGTGTGGCAGTCGGGCTGCTGCAGGCGGTCCTTGACCAGGCCGATGATGATGTCGTCGGACACCAGCCCGCCGGCGTCCATCACCTTCCTGGCTTCCAGCCCCAGCGGGGTGCCGGCCTTGACCGCGGCGCGCAGCATGTCGCCGGTCGAGATCTGGGGGATGCCGAATTTCTTCGTGATGAAGGCAGCTTGCGTGCCTTTGCCGGCGCCGGGCGGGCCGAGGAGAATCAGACGCATGAAATGACCTGGTGTAGGGACCTGGTGTTGGACGGCGCGAGAAGGCCCGTGGCGCGCCGCCGCGCGGGCCGGGTCGCGAAAGCCCGGGAAGCGTACCGTCAAAGGCGACGGACGGTCAATTTGGGCGTCCGCCCGACACGATGCGGCGGACGCGCTCCAGGTCGGCGGGCGTGTCCACGCCCGGCGGCGGTTGCTCGTCGGTGACCTCGACGACGATCCGGTAGCCGTACCAGAGCGCGCGCAGCTGCTCGAGGGATTCCAGCGCCTCGATCGGCGCGCGCTCGAGCGTGGGGTAGGCAAGCAGGAAGCCGACCCGGTAGGCGTACAGGCCGATGTGCCGCAGCGCGCAGGCCGGCACCGGCGCGCTGCCGTCGCGGTCGAAGGGGATGGCCGCGCGCGAGAAGAGCAGGGCGCGGCCCTCGCGGTCGAGCACCGCCTTGACCACGTTCGGACTGCGCCAGTCCTCGGGATCGTGGATCGGGTGGGCGGCGGTGGCGATGGCCGCGTCGGGCGAGGCGGCCAGCCGCGCCGCCACCGAGCGGACCAGGGGCGGCGGGATCAGCGGTTCGTCGCCCTGCACGTTCACGACGATCGTGTCGGCAGCCAGGCCGAGCAGCCGCGCGGCCTCGGCGAGCCGGTCGGTGCCCGAGGGATGGTCGGCGGCGGTCATCACCGCCTCGTGACCGGCCGCGCGCACCGCCTCGGCGATCCGCTCGCTGTCGGTGGCGATCGCCACCCGTTGGGCGCCGGCTGCGCGGGCGCGCTCGGCCACCCGCACCACCATCGGCTGGCCGCCGATGTCCGCGAGCGGTTTGTCGGGCAGGCGGGTCGAGGCCAGGCGGGCCGGGATCAGCGCGACGAAGTCGGGCTGCGCGCGGCGCGGACCACCGGAAGCGCCGTCGCCCGGGGCGATCGCGGCGCCCATCAATCGGCCTGTTCGATGCGGCGGGCTTCGTCGACCAGCATCACAGGGATGCCGTCGCGGATCGGGAAGGCGAGCCGGTCGGGCTTGCAGACCAGTTCGCCGTCGAGCGGCGCGCCGTCAGGCGCCGTGCCGCCCCGTTCGAGTTTGAGCGGGCCCTTGCAGATCGGGCACACCAGGATGTCGAGCAGGCGTGCGTCCAAGTTTCGTCTCGCGCAGTGCGTTGTCGAGCCAGTCGACGAATGCCGGATCGAGCC
>MEEC01000039.1 GCA_001724315.1 Lautropia sp. SCN 70-15
CTGCGTGCGGGCGGTGGCCACCGGCAAGCCGTCCAGCGAGCGGGCCTCGGGCATCCGCAGCAGCCGCTCGTGGATCCAGCTGCCTGCGGCGATGTCGGACTCGGCCACGCCGATCGTGACGCCGTAGCGGCGCACCGCCGAACCGACCGGCAGGTCGGCCAGCGCCACCTTGTGCCCCTGCGGCACCCGATCGCGCAGCGCCAGCCCGCAGGCGAACACGGTGCCCGCCGGCAGGCCGCCGTCGTTGGCCACGATCGCGACGTTGTCGCGCTCGTCCATCCGGATGTAGAGCGGGGCGGCAGTGCTCACGAATTCTCCTTGGCGGTCTCGATCCTGAAGTCCTTCATCGCCCCTCTCCGTGTTCTCGTGCGAGCCGGGATCTTCGCATGGACGCCCTCGCGCCGATCAGGCGAAGCGCGAGCGCTGCGGTGCCGGCCGCGGGCGGCAGCAAGGCCTCGGGCGCGTTCATCGCCCACAGCGTCGCGCCGCTGATCGCGCACCAGGCGAGGGGGATCGGCCACAGCACGGCATGGCCGCCGCCCCGCATCAGCAGCAGCAGCCCCAGCGTGGCGATCGCCGTGGGGTCGGGCGTGACGCCGAAGAATGCTGCCTGGGCCGCGGGACGGCCGAGCAGCAGGTCGAGCGCCGGCAGGCCGAACACCGCGAGCAGGCAGAGCGCCAGCCCCGTGCCGCGGCTCAGCGGGCCGACCGGGTCCTTGCCTGCGGCTGCATGGCCTCGGGCCGCGAGGGCAGCCCCGCCCAGCAGCAGCGCCTGGACGCCGAAGGCCCCGGCAAACCCGATGGCCGCCCAGTTGATCGTCTGGTAATGGCCGAGGTGAAAGGCCCAGCCGACCCATGCCCAGCAGAGGGCGAGGATCGCGAGCACCACAGCCTCGCGCGGGCTTCGGCGCAATGCCGCTGCCAGCGCGAGCAGGCCGAGCAGGGCGGCGGCAATCGGGATTGGCCAGATCCCGGCGTTGTACAGCTCGAACAGCCGGCGGTAGGTATCCGGCGAGAAGAGCAGGAAGTCCGACAGCCGATAGGTCCACCAGTCCGACATCAGAGACCGGCGACCGCTTCGACGATTCGCCTGCGCATCGCGGGGTCGGGCATGGCCCCGACGCCCGCGCCCATGTTCTCCCGCAGATGATCGACCCGGCCAGTGGCCGGGATCACGCAGTGCACGGCGGGATGCGAGACGATGAACTTCAACAGGAGCTGCGCCCAGTTCGAGCAGCCGATCTCGGCCGCCCAGACCGGCAGCGGCCGGCGCGAGGCGGCGCGGATCAGGTCGCCCTGGCGAAAGGGCCGGTTGGCGATGACCGCGATTCCGCGCTCGCGCGCGAGCGGCAAGAGCCGCTGTTCGGCCTCGCGATCGGCCGCGTTGTAGCTGAACTGCACGAAATCGAGAGGCTGCTCGCGCATCAGCCTCTCGAACTCGGCGTGGCGCCGGCCTTCCGACGTGGTGATGCCCACGTATCGCAGCCGTCCTTCGGCCTTCATCGCGAACAGCGTCCCGAGGTGCGCCTCCCAGGCGAGCAGGTTGTGGACCTGCAGCAGGTCGAAGCGCGCCACGCTCCAGTGGCGGCGCGAGGTCTCGATCTGTTCCGGCCCGCGCGCGCCCGAGCCGGTCCAGACCTTGTCGGCGGCGAACACGCGCCCGGCCGCGCCGAGCTTCGCCAGCCCATGGCCGATCGTTTCCTGCGCCGAGCCGTACATCGGCGACGAGTCGATCAGGCTGCCCCCCGCTTCGAGGAAAGCGCGGATCACTTCGGCGCATCGCTCGCGGGCGAGCGGGTCGCGGCCGACATTGAAGGTGATCCAGCTGCCGAGGCCGATCGCGGGGATCGCCTCGCCGGTCGACGGAATCCGGCGCATGGCGATCCGAGCCGACGCGCGCGCGGCATCGGACTCCGGCGCGGCCTTCGGCCGGCCGGCCGCGGCGACTGGCGACGCCGCGCTGGCCAGCAGGCCGTCCAGGAATCTCCGGCGGGTGGCTCGAGGGGACTGCGTCACGGATACTCCCGATGCTGGTGCCTTGCGGTTCGTCGGGTCGGGGAACTTTCCTTTCGCCGGTTCGTTGAAGGAAGGACCGAGCGGCGCATGGAGGAATTCTTGGGAGATTGTCGGGCTTGACGGAAGGGGCCGACAAGCGGCTGTCGGACGAGGTGCTCGCCGCGCAGGCCAGCGCCGGGGACCGCCGTGCGTTCGGCGATCTCGTCCGGCGTCACCAGGACGGCGTCTTTCGCTTCGTGTTCCGGATGGTCGGCTCGCGCGACCAGGCGATGGATCTGACGCAGGACAGCTTCCTGAAGGCCTGGCAAGCGCTTCCGGGCTGGCGGCCCGAGGCGCGCTTCCGGACCTGGCTGTTGCAGATCGCCCGCAATGCCAGCCTCGATGTCCTGCGGCGTCGATCCCTGGCGGACTTCGTTCCGATCGACGAAGCGTTCGAGCTTCCGGGCCCCGGGCCGACACCCGAGTCCCAGGCCGCGGCGGCGCAGGACCTGCGCTTGCTCGACGCGGCACTGCGTCGGCTGCAGGCCGATCACCGGGAAGTCCTGCTGCTGCGCGAGCTCGAAGGCCTCTCCTACGAGGAGATCGCCGCCGTTCTCGACGTCGCCGAAGGCACGGTGAAATCGCGGCTCGGCAGGGCGAGAGCCGCGCTGCTGCAGGCATGGAAAGAACGACACGGAGGACATCCGAATGACTGAAACCTGCCCCCGAATCGAAGCGCTGTCAGCGCGGCTGGACGACGCGCTGACCGATCGCGAGAGGGAGGACCTCGACGCCCATCTGCGTGCCTGCCCGGTGTGCGGCGAGGCGCTTGCGGCCATGCGCACGCTCCAGGCGGCGATGCGCACGCTGCCCGAGCCGCGGCTCGGGGTGGATCTGGCCGGGGTCATCGAGGGCCGAATCGAAGGCATGCCTGCGTCGCGAACGCGCCCGCGTCGTCGCCGTGTCGCGCCTTTCCTGCCCCTGCTGCCGGCAGGGCTCGGCCTGGCCGCATCGCTCGGCCTCGGTGTCGTGCTCGGCTTCGGCCTGACGACGGGTGGCGGCGTGGCGGCCGGCTCGCAGATCGCGGCAATGGCCGTCTTCGACCCGATCGCCCCGGGCGGCGTCTGCATCGGCTTCGAGGCGTGTTACCGGATGGGGAGCGCCGAATGAACAGGACCGTGTTGAAGCTGGCATTGCTTGTTTCGCTTGCGATCAATCTCGGTGTGCTGGGGGCGGTCGCCTGGCGGCAGCTGGTCCCGGCCGGACAGTTCGCCGGCCAGGGCAGTGCCCAGGGCGGTCTTCCCGAATACCTGGGTCTGGACGATCGGCAACTGGGCCGCTGGCGCGAGGCGGAGCGCGCCTTCCTGGCCGGGCTGGCCGAGAGCAGCAGCGCCATCGCCGGCCATCGGGAAAGGATGATTCGCGAGATCTTCTCGCAGGCGCCCGACCTGGTGGCGATCGAGTCCGAGCGGGCGAGCATCGCGCGGCTTCAGGAGTCTCAGCAGCGCCTCGTGATCGAGCAGTTGCTCGCCGAGCGCAGCGTGCTCGATCCGGGCCAGCGCGCGAAGCTGGCCGAGGTGCTGCTCTCGCAACCGGCCGCCAGCGCCACCTTCGAGCGCCTGCATCGCGAATAGGCGCGATTCGCCTGGCATGGGCGCGATTCGCCTGGCGCGCAGGCAGGGAACTTTCGGCGCGTGACTTCGTTCAATGAGGGCGGCCGGTGCGAGAGGCGCCCCGGCCCTGATCAATTCGACGAAGGAGTCCGAAAGATGAAAGCCACTTCCCGACCCGCGATGCATGCGGTGCTGTTCGCCGGTCTGCTGGCCGGAACCGCAGTTGCGGGGCCTGCCGCCTGGGCGGCGAGCGGTGCCGCGCACGATCACGGCCACGCGTCCGCCGAGCAGGTCCTCCGCCTGAACGACGGCCGGAAATGGCAGGGCGACGAGCCACTGCGTCAAAGCATGACCGTGATCCGCGATGCCGTGGGCGCGGTCTTGCCCGCGGTGCATCGCGGCAAGCTGAAGGCCTCGGAATACGACGCCCTCGGCGGCGAGATCGATCGCCAGGTCGCGAACATCGTGCAGAACTGCAAGCTCGATCCGCAGGCCGACGAAGTCCTGCACGCCATCCTCGCCGACCTGATGGCCGGCAACGAGGCCTTGCGCGGCCGCGATGCAAAGGTTTCGCGCGGCGATGGGGTCATGGGCGTGGTTCACGCGCTCGAGCAGTACGGCAAGCATTTCGAGCACCCCGGGTGGAAGCCGCTGCCATCGGATCACTGAGGGCCGGTCGGCCGAGCGCTGGGCCTCCGGCTGCCGTTCACTCCGAGCGGCGGCCGCCCTGAGCGTCATCGCTCAGGGACTGGCCCAGCGTCGCAGCAGGTTGTGATACACGCCGGTGAGCGAGAGCAGGTGCGGATCGTCCGGGCGCAGCGCCGGCGTGAGTCCCTGGATCGCACGGTCCAGGTCGAACAGCAGGGCGCGAGCCGCATCGTCGCGCACCAGGCTCTCGATCCAGAAGAACGAGGCGATGCGCGCCCCGCGCGTGACCGGCGTGACCCGGTGCAGACTGCTCGACGGGTACAGGATCATGTCGCCCGCCGGGAGCCTGACCGACTGCACGCCGAAGGGCCCCTCGATCTGCAACTCGCCGCCCTCGTACTCGTCGGGGTCGCACAGGAACAGCGTGGCCGACAGGTCGCTGCGAACGGTGAGCCCGGCGCCGGGCACCTGCATCAGCGCGCTGTCCACGTGGGCACCGTAGGTGCCGCCGTCGGCGTAGCGATTGAACTTCGGCGGGTAGATCCGGCGGGGCAGGGCGGCCGACACGAAAAGCGAGTTCGTCTGGAGCCGGCGCAACACCTCGTTGCCCAGCTCGGTCGCGAGCGGCGAACCGTCCTCGAGCTGCAGGTTGCGCTTGACCGACCGGGCCAGCGTGCCGGCGGTGGCGAGCCCGTCCCGCCACGAGGCCGCGTCGAGCCGGGCCCGGAAGGCGGCGACCTCGTCGCGCGTGAGCACTCTTTCTACGGGGATCAGCATCGTCGGTGGTCCGGAATCAGGATGCGTGGTGTTCCTGGTGGTCGACGAGTGCCGGGCGCGGCCAGCGATGGATCGACGCCTCGCCGATGTCGGCCAGCGTGGGGCATCCGGCCAGCACCATGCAGAGCTCCAGCTCTTCGCGCAGCAGCCTGATCAGGTGGGCCACGCCCAGTGCGCCGGCCGCCGCCAGCGCGTAGACCTGCAGACGGCCGATCATCACCGCATCGGCGCCGAGCGCGATCGCCTTGAAGACGTCGTCGCCCGCGCGGATGCCGCCGTCGAGCAGCAGCGGGTAGTCGTCGCCGACCGCCTGCCTGATCGCCGGCAGAGCGTCGAGGCTGGCCTGAGCCCCGTCCAGCGCCCGGCCGCCATGGTTGGAGACGACGAGCCCCGCGACGCCGGCCCGCTTCAGCACCTTTGCGTCGCAAGGATGCAGCACGCCCTTGGCGAGCACCGGTAGCCGGGTCTGGCCGAGCAGCCAGGGCAGGTCGCGCCAGCCCGGCGCCTGCGCCATGATCCCCTGGAGTATCCGGCTCGCGCCGCGGGCGGCAGCCGGCAAGGGTGGCGCCGGCGGATGCGCGGCCAGGTTCGCGGGCTGCAGGCTGTCGGGTAACCGGAAGCCCGCCCGCAGCGCGCGCAAGCTGGGCGCCTGGACCGGAGCATCGAGCGTGACCACCAGCGCCCCGTAGCCGGCCGCCTCGGCGCGCCGCACCAGTTCCAGCGTGTCCTCGCGGCGAGGCTGGAGGTACAGCTGGAACCAGCGCTCCGGGCCGGACTCGGCCGCGATGGCCTCCAGGCTGCACGAGGAAAGCGTGCTCGCCACGAGGCAGGTGTCCGAGGCGGCTGCGCCCCGCGCCGTGGCCTGCTCGGCCTGCGGGTGGGCGAGCGCCTGGAAGGCCACCGGCGCCAGAAGCACCGGGTGAGCGAGCTCGCGGCCGAGGAGCTTCAGCCGCGTGTGGCCGGCCCGCGCGTCGCGCAGCACGCGCGGATGAATGCCGAGCCCTGCGAAGGCGCGCGAGTTCGCCGCGAGCGTGCGCTCGCGGCCGCTTCCGCCCGCGAGGTAGGCGTGAATCGGTGCATCGAGGAAGCGCGGGGCCAGCGCCTCGTAGTCCTGCGCGCAATGGATGCCCTCGGGTACGCGCGGGGCGTGCGCCGGGGCCGCCGTGCGTGCGCCTTCCGAGGCCGCCCGTGCGCCTTCGGCCATCGCCTCAGAAGTCGTAATTGAGCGTGAGCTGTGCATTGCGCGCGTCGCCCTTGTAGAGGAAGGCCCCCGAGCGATAGCCGGCGAGGTAGTAGTCGCGGTCGGTCAGGTTGCCCACGTTGAGCCGAAGGTCCATGTGCCGGTTCACGCGGTAGCTGGCGAACAGGTTGAACACGGTGTACGAGGGGATCGGCTGGCTGTACTCGCCGCTGGCGGTGTAGCCGGGCGCGGAATCGGGCTGGCCGGCGAACTTCTCGCTCTCGTACTTCGCGCCGATGCCGAAGGCGAACTTGCCGGTGGCCTGGTAGCGAAGCTGTGCATAGGCGCTCTGGTCCGCGAAGTTGCTCAGCGTCTTGCCGACGTTGGCCGCGACGTTGGACTCCAGCACCTCGGCCCTCATCAGCGCGAGGCCGCCCTGGGCGGTGAGCCTGTCGGTCAGCTTGCCGACCAGCCCGAACTCGATGCCCCGCACCCGGTTCTTCCCGGTGTTCAGCGCGCCCACCGAGGAATAGCCGGTGCTGTTGGGCGCCTGCTCCATCACGTCGTGCTTGGTGATCTGGAAGAGGGCCGCGGTGGCGAGCAGCTTGCCGCCCGCCAGGTTCCACTTGGTGCCCAGCTCGATGCTTCGGGTGGTCTCGGGCTTGCTCGACGCGATGCCCACGTTGTTGGCCGAGTCGATGCAGATGCCCCCGTAGCCGCAGCTCGTGCCCACGTCGGACTCGCCGCCGTTGACGTCGCTGGCGGTGGCGTAGCTGAAGTAGAGGTTGGCGCCGGGCCGGAACTGCCAGGTCGCGCCCAGGTGGCCGTTGAGCAGGGTGTCGGAGTAGGCGTAGCGCGTCTGCTGCAGCGAGGCGTTCTGCGCTGTGGTGTCGAAGTCGAAGCGGTCGTAGCGCAGGCCGCCGAAGGCGGTCCAGGTGTCGCTCAGCTTCACCGTGTCCATCGCCGACAGCGAGATCGTCCTGACGTTCCAGTCGAGGTCCCAGCGGTCCTTCGCGATGCTGCGATCCATGATCGTGTTCAGCCCGTTCACCGGCGCGCCGCCGGCATCGGTGATGCACCAGGCGTTGTTGCTCGTGGCGCTGCCGGTCATGCAGTTCTGGCCCGAATTCGTCACGTCGTACAGTCCGTTCAGCACCTTGTGGTCGGTGTACTCGATGCCGAAGATGAATTCGTGCTTCTTTCCCGCGATGGTCTTGTCGACGAAGAGGTTGGTCTGGTTGGCGACGTAGTCGACGTCCTGCCAGCCCTGATGGGTGCTGAGCGTCGCGGTGTCGTAGACGCCGCCGGGGTTGTTCGCGTTTGTGGTGGCGGCCCGTGCGCCGGTGGCCACGTAACCGTTGAAGGACTTGCCCACCCGGGTCAGGTTGGTGATCCGGACATCCGGGGAGATCTGGTAGCGGATCCGTCCCGTCAGGGTATCCACGTCGGAGTTCAGGAAGTCGGGTTGCTGCGCGTAGACCGGCACGTTGGTCGCTGGCCGCCGGTTCGGCAGGGTGCCCACCAGGTAGCCGCCCAGGTCCGGGTTGTCCCGGGCCCGCATGCCGTAGTAGTCGAGGACCACCTGCAGTCGGTCGGTGGGCAGGAACAGGCCCGAGACGGCGACGCCCTTGCGCTCGCGGTCGGCGGGGGCGCGGCCGGGCACGTTCTCGTAACCGTAGAGCAGGTTCGCGCGGATCGCCGCCCGGTCGTTCAGGACCTTGTTGGCGTCGAGCGTGGTGCGGGTGTACCGGTCGGTGCCGATGCCGGTGGAGAGCTTCGCGTAGTCGAAGTCGGTGGTCGCCTGCTTGGTCACCGAGTTGATCGCGCCGCCCGAGGTGCCGCGCCCTGCGAAGCTCGAGCTGGGGCCCTTGGTGATCTCGACCTGCTCGGTGGCGAAGCTCTCGCGGATCGTCATGCCCGGGTCGCGCAGGCCGTCCACGAAGACGTCGCTGCGCGCCTCCTGGCCGCGGATGATGTAGCGGTCGCCGAAGGCGTTCCCGTTCTCTCCGGTGCCCAGCGTGATGCCAGGCTGCGCGTCGACGATGTCGCGCAGGTCGGTGTAGCCGGAGTCCTCGATCTGCGGCTTGGTCAGCACGGTGATGTTGCTCGGCGTCTCGGCGATCGGGCGCTTGTGACGCTCGTCGCCCGAGGTCCGGGCCTTGTACGGCACGCCGGGTTCGGCATTGGGGTTGGGCTCGATCGGCGCGGCCTCGACGGTGACCGGGGCGAGTCTGGAGGCCTGCGCGGTTGCCTCGTCCGCCGCGTACGCACCGATCGGGGCGAGCATCGCGGTGGACAGGCCGAGCGCGATGCCCGTTCGTGCCAGCGCGCCCGCCTGGGGCAGGGGCTCCTGGCGGAAGCTGAGGGGAACGGATTGCCGGGCCGGGGGCGGGGCGGCGGGCGGCGAGGCGAAGGCCTGCTGTGACATCGGTTCTCCTGGCGAGACGGTTTCGTTGGAATAGGTGGTTCAGGGCATGAGTATAAATACGAATGATTCGTATTCGCAATCGCAGAATTACCATGGCCATCCCCGCCGTTCCGATTTGCCGCCCGCTTGCGTCTATAGTTCCGCGCACGACCGGCCGCGGTGGCGTGCCGGCGGAATCGACTCGCGGCGAGACGCGGCGGCAGGAATGAAGACCGACACGGAATCATCGTCAGCAGGCAGCGCCGGGCGCCTGGAGCGCGAGCGCGCGCTCTTCGAGCGCCAGCAAGCACTCGCGCCTAGCCTCCGAGCCACCACCACGCGCGAGCGCATCGACAAGCTCGAACGGCTCGGCGCGGCGCTGCGGGCCCGGCAGCACGAGATCGAGCGCGCGGCGGCCGAGGACTTCGGCAAGCCGCCCGAAGAGGTGGCGCTGAGCGAGCTGTTCCCGGTGCTGCACGAGATCGCGCACGCGAAGCGCCACCTGAAGAAGTGGATGAAACCCCGGCGGGTGCCGCCCACGATGGCCATGTTCGGCACGCGCGCCGAGGTTCGCTACGTGCCGCGGGGCGTCTGCCTGATCGTGTCGCCATGGAACTACCCGTTCAACCTGAGCTTCGGGCCGCTGGTCTCGGCCATCGCGGCCGGCAATACGGCCATCCTCAAGCCCTCCGAGCTCACGCCGAGCTGCTCGCGGCTGATCGCCGCGATCGTGGCGGACACCTTCGCGCCCGACGAGATCGCCGTGGTGGAGGGCAATGCCGAGGTTGCGTCCCGTCTGCTCGCGCTGCCCTTCAACCACATCTTCTTCACCGGCAGCACGACGGTCGGGCGCATCGTGATGAAGGCCGCCGCCGAACACCTGGCCTCGGTCACCCTCGAGCTGGGCGGCAAGTCGCCCTTCATCGTCGACGCGAGCGCGGACCTGGATCGCACGGTGCGCAACCTGGTGGGCACCAAGTTCGCGAACAAGGGCCAGACCTGCGTGGCGCCGGACCTGGTCTACGTCCACGAGAGCGTCCGCGGGGATTTCCTGGCGCGGCTGAAGGCGCGCATCGCGCATGTCTACGGCGCCGACGCGCAGGCTCAGCGCGCCAGCCCGGACTACGCCCGGGTGGTCAACGCCCGGCACTTCGAGCGCGTCAAGGGCCTGCTCGATGACGCGCTGGCCCGCGGCGCCAGGCTGGTGGCCGGCGGCGACACCGATGCAGCCAGCCGCTTCATCGCACCCACGGTGCTGACCGACCTGGCGCCGGGCAGCCGGATCCTCGAGGAGGAGATCTTCGGGCCGCTGCTGCCGGTGATCGGCTACCGAAACCTCGACGCGGTGATCCGCGAGATCGACGCGCGCCCGACGCCGCTCGCGCTCTACGTGTTCGGCCGCGACCGCAAGCGGATCGAGAAGGTGCTGGCCGGAACCGTCTCGGGCGGCAGCTGCGTGAACCACAGCGTGGTCCACTTCCTGCACGGCAACCTGCCTTTCGGCGGCCTGAATGCCAGCGGGATCGGCAACGCGCACGGCGTCTACGGCTTCCGGGCCTTCTCGCACGAGCGCGCGGTGCTGGTCGATCGCTTCAGCATCGCGCACCTGCTGTTTCCGCCGTACACCGCCCGGGTCAAGGCCTTGATCCGGATGACCGCCCGCTACTTCACCTGAGCCGGACATGCCGATGGCCCGCAGCGACCTCACCGTGCAGGAATTCGACTACCTGATCGTGGGCGGCGGATCGGCCGGCTGCGTGCTGGCCGCCCGGCTGTCCGAAGATGCCGACGCCAGCGTCTGCCTGCTGGAAGCGGGCAAGCCGGACACCAGCCTGTTCGTGCGGGTGCCGGCGGGGACCGCGGCCATGCTCCCGACCCGCCACAACAACTGGGCCTTCGAGACCGAGCCGCAGCCGGGACTGAACGGACGGCGGGGCTACCAGCCGCGCGGACGCACGCTGGGCGGCAGCAGCGCGATCAACGCGATGATCTACACGCGCGGCCATCCGTCCGACTACGACGGCTGGGCAGAGGCGGGCAACCCGGGCTGGAGCTGGAGCGAGGTGCTGCCGTGGTTTCGCCGCTCCGAGGACAATTCGCGCGGCGCGGACGCCTGGCACGGGGTGGGCGGCCCGCTGTCCGTGTCGGACCTGCGCTCGCCGAACCCGATCTGCGAGGACTTCCTGAGGGCCGCCGAGCAGGCCGGCTTCGCGCGCAACCCGGACTTCAACGGCGCGGAGCAGGAGGGCGTCGGCCTCTACCAGGTGACCCAGCGAAACGGCGAGCGCTGGAGCGCGGCGCGTGCCTTCCTGGCGCCGGCGCGCGCGCGGCCGAACCTGACCGTGCTCACCCGGGCCCGCGCGACGCGCATCCTGTTCGAGGGGCGGCGCGCGGTCGGCGTGGAATATCGGCAAGGCCAGGCCACGATGGTCCTGCGCGCGCGCCGCGAGGTGCTGCTCGCTTCCGGCGCGCTGCAGTCGCCGCAACTGCTGATGCTGTCCGGGGTGGGGCCCCGCGAGGAGCTGCGCCGCCACGGCATCCCGGTCCTGCACGAGCGGCCGGGCGTGGGCCGCGACCTGCACGACCACCTCGACTACGTGAGCTGCTACCGCTCGGCACGCCGCGAGCTGTTCGGCTTCTCGGTGCGCGGCGCCGCCCGGACGCTGGGCGCCATGCTCGAGTTCCGCCGGCAGCGCACCGGGATGATGACCACCAACTTCGCCGAGGCGGGCGGCTTCCTGAAGACCGATCCGGGGCTGGCCGCGCCGGACGTGCAGCTTCACTTCGTGGTCGGCATCGTCGACGACCACAGCCGCAAGCTTCACTGGGGGCACGGTTACAGCTGCCACGTCTGCATCCTGCGACCGAGGAGCCGCGGGCGCGTGGGCCTGCGCAGCGCGGACCCGATGGCGGCGCCGCTGGTGGACCCGAATTTCCTCGGCGACGCCGACGATCTGGAGGTCCTGGTTCGCGGCTACAAGGCGCTGCGCGAGATCATGCAGGCCGATGCGCTGGCGCCCTGGCGCGGCGCCGACATCTACGGCGCCGCGCTCACGACCGACGACCGGATCCGCGAGGCGATCCGCCAGCGGGCCGACACCGTCTACCACCCGGTCGGCAGCTGCCGGATGGGCCCCGACGACGGCGCGGTCGTCGACACCCGCCTGAGGGTCCACGGCCTGGAAGGCCTGCGGGTGGTCGACGCCTCGATCATGCCGGCGGTGGTGGGCGGAAACACCAACGCGCCGACGATCATGATCGCGGAACGGGCGGCTGCGATGATCGCCGAGGACGCGCGGACCTGAGCCTCGCCGGCGCGGGGCTATCATGTGGGCCCGCGGCAATGGAAATCGGCCGCGGCAATCGACCTGCGATCCTCGGCGTCACCCACGTCCCCAGAGATGCTCTCCTTCCTGCCCCCGGTCCTGCGCGGCGTGGTCGCCGCGACGCTGCTCGCGCTGAACACGCTGCTGTGGTGCGGCCTGCTGTTCCTGCTGGCCCTGGTCAAGCTGCTGCTGCCCTTTGCGGCGGTGCGCCGGGTCATCGACCCGATGCTCAACGGCGTCGCCGCGAACTGGATCTCGGGCAACAGCGCCTGGATGCGGCTCACTCAGAAATCGGCCTGGGACGTGGCCGGCGTCGAGGGCCTGGACTACCGGGGCTGGTACATGGTCAGCGCCAATCACCAGAGCTGGGTCGACATCTTCGTGCTGCAGCACGTGCTGAACCGGCGCATTCCGCTGCTCAAGTTCTTCCTCAAGCAGCAGCTGATCTGGGTGCCAGTCATGGGCCTGGCCTGGTGGGCGCTCGACTTCCCGTTCATGCGCCGCCATTCGGACGCCTACCTGAAGAAGCACCCCGAGAAGCGCTTCGAGGACCTGGAAACCTCGCGGCGCGCCTGCGAGAAGTTCGCACTGGTGCCCACCAGCGTGATGAACTTCCCCGAAGGCACGCGCTTCACCACGCAGAAGCACGCCGACCAGCGCTCGCCCTATCGGCACCTGCTCAAGCCGAAGGCCGGGGCGATGGCGCTCGCGCTCAGCGTGCTGGGCGAGAAGTTCCGCTCCTTCGTCGACGTCACGATCGTGTACCCGGAAGGCGTTCCGACCTTCTGGGACTTCCTGTGCGGGCGGATGGAGAAGGTCGTCGTGCGGGTTCGCCTGCTGGAGGTGCCCGCCGACATGCTGGCGGGCGACTACGCGACCGATCCGCGCTTCCGCAAGGCGATCCAGCGCTGGCAGCAGGAACGCTGGCGCGAGAAGGACGCGCAGATCGAGGCGCTGCTCGTTGCCGAAGGCAAGATCGCTCCCGCGCCCGAAGTCAGCCCGCCAGCCGACGCCCCCACAGCATCTTGAGCAGGTCCAGCGCGATCGCCAGCGCGATCGCGGCGCCGAGGCCGATCGCCAGGTCGCGCCAGTGGAAGCTTCCGAACCGGAACACCTGCTGCGCGGGCGGCCAGGCGAGGGCGAGCGCGGTGAGCCCGCCGGCGGCGACCAGCACCCAGACCAGCGCGCGATTCGGGCGCAGCAGCAGCCCCACCGGGTCCACCCGATAGGATCGGTTCACCAGGATCAGCGCCAGGTTCACCAGGATCAGGGTCACGAAACCGATCGCCCGGATGTCCCCCTCGGGCAGGCCGGCCCGGGCCGCGCCCAGGTAGGCGGCGGCGACCACGGCGAAGGCGAGCAGGCCCTGGAGCAGCGCCCAGCCCAGCACCTGCGCGGACAGGATCCGGCTATCGGGGTCGCGCGGTGGCCGGCCCATCACGTCGGACTCCTCCTTCTCCGCCTCGAACACGATCGAGCAGACCGGGTCGATCACCATCTCCAGGAAGGCGATGTGGATCGGCCAGAACACGATCGGCAGGCCGGTCAGCAGCGGCAGCAGGGCCATGCCGGCGATCGGCACGTGGATCGCCAGGATGTAGGTCATCGCCTTGCGCAGGTTGTCGTAGATGCGCCGGCCCAGCCGCACGGTGCGAACGATCGAGCCGAAGTCGTCGTCGAGCAGCACGATGGCCGAGGCCTCGCGGGCGACGTCGGTGCCCCGGCCGCCCATCGCGATGCCGATGTCGGCGGCCTTGAGCGCCGGCGCGTCGTTCACGCCGTCGCCGGTCATCGCCACCACCTCGCCCGAGCTGCGAAGCGCCTGGACCAGTTGCAGCTTCTGCTCCGGCATGATCCGGGCGAACACCGACACCCCCGCGATGGCGCCGGCCAGCGCCTCGTCGTCGAGACGGGCCATCTCGGCGCCGGTCATCACGCTGCCCGAGTCGATGCCCGCCTTCCCGGCGATCGCCCGGGCCGTCTGCGGATAGTCGCCGGTGATCATCACCACCCGGATGCCTGCGCTGCGGCATTCGGCCACAGCCGCCGGCACGCTGTCGCGCACCGGGTCCTCGAGTCCGACCAAGCCGGCGAACCGGAACTCGAGTCCGGTCAGGTCCTCGGGCATGGCGTCGGCCGAGGCGGCGTTTCCGGGCCGGACCCCGGCAGGCATCGCGGCGGGCCTGGCCTCGGCCACGCCGAGCACCCGCAGGCCCG
>MEEC01000040.1 GCA_001724315.1 Lautropia sp. SCN 70-15
CGATCGAGGACCGCGAGCGGGTCGGTGACGAGCGGGTCGGCGGTCGATCCGCGCGCCGCAGCCGGCGCCCGGTCGGCTTCGGCCAGCCTCTGCGCGAGCGCGGCGGCCAGCGGATCGTCGATCGTCCACGCTTCGCCGCCTTCGCCCCGGCCGCCCAGGAAGCGGATCCACCCGGCGATCGCCGCGGCCAGCGCATCGGGCATCGCGCCTTGCGCGAGCGCCGCGCGCACTGCGGGCAGCCAGCGCATCGGGATCTTCTGCGAGCCGTCCATCGCGATCTGCCGCAGCCTATGGCCCAGCGCCGGATTCGCGAAACGCGCCAGCAAGGCGCGGCAGTAGCCGGGCACCGCATCGCGCACCTCGGCCGGCAGGCCGGGCGCGAGGTCCTCGCGCCACATCCGCTCGACGAAGCCGCGCAGCGCCGGATCGGCGATCGCGCGGTCCACCGTTTCCAGCCCCGCCGGCACGCCCAGGTAGGCCAGCGCCGAGTGGGCGGCGTTCAGCAGGCGCAGCTTCATCGCCTCGAAGGGCGCCACGTCGCGCACGAACTGCACGCCGTCGCGCGCCCAGTCGGGGCGGCCGGCGGCGAAGCGGTCCTCGATCACCCACTGCGTGAAGGGCTCGGTGGCCACCGGGCAGGCATCGGCAAAGCCGGTGAGCGCCAGGGCCTCGTCGATGTCGGCCTGGCCGGTGGCCGGCACGATCCGGTCCACCATCGTGTTCGGGCATTCGATGCGCTCGGCCACGAATCCGGCCAGCGCCGGGTCACCGCGGCGCGTGGCGGCTTGCGCGAGCACCCGGCGCAGCGTGTCGCCGTTGCCCGACAGGTTGTCGCAGGACAGCAGGGTGAGCGGGCCCGCCCCCGCCGCGATGCGGGCGGCGAAACCGTCGAGCAGCAGCGCGGTCGCGCCGCCCTCGCCGTCGGCATAGCCCTTCTCGGTGATCGTGAGCGTGACGATCCGCACCGCCGGGTCGGCCAGGCGGGCCGCGGCGCGCTTCGGCTCGGCCGCGAAGGCGATCGCCTCGCGCATCGAACCGATCACGCGCGCCCGGGTGCCGGAAGCGTCATCGCCCTCGCCCGCGCCGCGCACCAGCAGCGTGTAGAGCCCGTCCTGCGCGTTCAGCCGGTCGACGATGTCGCGGCTGCGCAGGTTGATGCCGCAGATCGCCCAGTCGCGCTCGCCGGCGGCCAGCGCGTCATCGGCGTAGACCGCCTGGTGCGCGCGATGGAAATTGCCGATGCCCAGGTGAACGATGCCGACGCGCCCCTCGCGCGGATCGTGGCGCGGCCGGACCGGCGCCGGCAAGCGTCCGAGCGCGGCGAGCGACAGGGGTCCGCCGTCCGGGCCCTTCAACGCCTGACCCCGAGATCCGGCGCCAGGCGCTGCGCGGGATCCGCCCAGCGCGCATTCGGCACCAGCGGATACCAGCCCGGCCGCCCCGGGTCGCGATCGTAGGGGTAGCCGCCCAGCTCCAGGAACAGCTCGTGGTAACGGCGGACCTTGTCGCGGTCCAGCTTCACGCCCAGCCCCGGCCCCTCGGGCACCGCGATCGCGCCGTCGCGATAGCGCATCGGGCCGCCCACGATCACGTCGTCGAGCAGGTGGTGATAGTGCGCGTCGGCAGCGTAGGAGAGGTTGGGCACCACCGCGCCCATGTGCAGCATGGTGGCCAGCTGCACGCCGAGCTCTCCCGACGAGTGCACCGCCACGCCGAGCCCGAAGGTCTCGCAGATGCCCGCCGCCTTGATGCAGGGCCGGATGCCGCCCCAGAAGGTGGTGTCGAGCAGGATCACGTCGACCGCGCGCTGCGCCACGTTCGCCGCCAGCTGCTCGAAGTTGATCACCACCGTGTTGGTGGCGGTCGGGATGCGCACGAACTCGCGCAGCCGCGAGAGCTGCGGCATGCCCCAGACCGGATCCTCGTAGTAGTCGTTGTTCAGGCCCTCGATGGCGCGGCCGAACTCGATCGCGTCGCCCAGCGACAGCGCGCTGTTCGGGTCGTAGCGCACCCGGTCGCCGCCCACCGCGTCGGCCAGCGCCCGATAGCACTCGAGCTCGTGGCGCGGCGGGTACACGCCGCCCTTGAGCTTGTGCGAGCCGAAGCCGTGGCTCGCCTTCAGCGCGCGCGCCTGGGCGGCGAGCTGCTCCGGGGTGCGCACCTCGTGGCGCCCGTCCGCGTCGCCGTAGCGGAAGAACAGGTAGCTCGCGAAGGGGATCTCGTCGCGGATGCGCCCACCCAGCAGCTCGGAGACGGACACGCCCAGCTTCTGGCCCATGATGTCCAGGCAGGCGAACTCCAGCGCGGCGTGGATCTGCGTGCGGTTGTTGTAGAGGCTCGCAGTGGGGTTGCAGATCGCGAAGCGCATGGCCTCGAGCCGGAAGGGGTCATGCCCCTTCAGGTAGCCGATCAGCCCCTCGACCGCCGCGGTGGCGCTCTCGCCACCGCCGCCGAACTCGCCCAGTCCGACCAGGCCGTCGTCGGTCTCGACCTCGACCAGCGTGCGCACGAAACGCCCCCAGTGCGCCCCGTTGCTGTGAAGCAGCGGCGCCTCGAGCGGCACGGTGACCGGCGTGGCGCGGATCGCCACGATGCGACTGGGTTTCAATCCTCGCCTCCTGCTCGAGCTTCGTCTCCTGCGCGAGCTTCGTAGCCTGCGTCGACGACCTCGCGGCCGGAATGCCCGGCCGGCAGCCGCCCGTCGGCACGACCGGGGTCGTCGAAATAATCCGCGTGCTTCTCGGCGATCGCGCCGAGCACGTCCATGACCGTGCCCAGGTGGGCCCGCATCGCCTCGGCCGCGCCCTTCGCGTCGCCGGCGATCACGCGCTCGGCGATCGCCCGGTGCTCGAGCACGGTCTCGCGAGGCCGGCCCGGGCGGGCGAGGCCGAGGTGGCGGATGCGGTCGAGCTGGGCCTTCGCCTCCTGGATGACGTCCCAGGCGTAGGCGTGGCCCGCGATCCGGGCGAGCATCGCGTGCATGGACTCGTCGGCCCGGAAGTGGGCCTCGCGATCGCCGCCGCGCTGCGCGAGCTCGAGCTCGCGCAGGTTGCGCACCAGCTCGGCGCGCTGGGCGTCGTCGATCCGCTCTGCGGCCAGCTCCACGATCCGGCACTCGAGCGTCTCGCGAACGAAGTGGGCGTCGCGCACGGCCTGCATGTCGATGCGCGCCACGTAGGTCCCCACCTGGGGCACGACGTCGAGAAAGCCGTCCTCGGCCAGCCGCTTGAAGGCCTCGCGCACCGGCGTGCGGCTCACGCCGTACTGCTCGGCGATCCGGGCCTCGGACAGCCACGCCCCCGGCTTCAGCGCGATCGAGACGATCTGGCTGCGCAGGTCGGAATAGATCTGCGGAACCGCAACGCGACTGCGGCGCGGCGCGCTGGCTTGGCCCGTGTCGTGGCCCGGATGGATGGACATGGCGAACTAGTATACTAGTCCACAAGACGCGTGCTAGGATCGCCGACGCACCAAGCGGAACCGCAATTCGAACACCCCGGGGGAGAAGCCAGCAATGCTCGAGTGCAAAGTCCACGGCGCCGAAGACCTGCGCATCATCGATTCGCCGATGCCGTCGCCGGCCGCCGGCGAAGTGCTGGTC
Organism: Lautropia sp. SCN 70-15; assembly: GCA_001724315.1. Classification (GTDB taxonomy): domain Bacteria; phylum Pseudomonadota; class Gammaproteobacteria; order Burkholderiales; family Burkholderiaceae_E; genus Zeimonas. The sequence continues at coordinate 3,602 of MEEC01000040.1, forward strand.
AAGCTCGGCGCCGCCGGCATCTGCGGGTCGGACCTGCACTACTACCTCCACGGCCGCGTCGGCAATTTCGTGATCCGCGAGCCGCTCACCCCGGGCCACGAGGCCTCGGGCATCGTGGCGGCGGTCGGCGCCGGCGTCACCCGCGTGAAGGAAGGCGACCGCATCGCGATCAACCCCTCCAGCCCCTGCGGCAAGTGCCCCGCCTGCCGCGAGGGCCGCGAGAACCTCTGCCACAACGTGCGCTTCCTGGGCAGCGCCAGCGTGTTCCCCCACATGCAGGGCATGTTCCGCGAATACTTCACGATGCCCGAGTCGCAGTGCGTGAAGGTCACCAACGACGCGGTCTCGCTGGGCGAGATCGCCATGTCCGAGCCGCTGTCGGTCGCGCTGCACTCGGCCAACCGGGCCGGCAACCTGCTCGGCAAGTCGGTGCTGATCACCGGCAGCGGCACCATCGGCTGCATGCAGGTCATCGCCTGCCGGCTGGCCGGCGCCTCGCGGATCGCGATCACCGACGTGGTCGACCACCCGCTTTCGGTGGCCCGGCAGGTCGGCGCCGACCAGACCCTGCGCGTGGACCAGCTGCCCGCCGGCACCACGGTGGCTGCGGCCGCCGGCGGCGAGTTCGACGTGGCCTTCGAGGTGTCCGGGGCGCCGCAGGCGCTGGGCGCCTGCCTGGAATCGGTGCGCCGCGGCGGCGTGGTCGTGCAGGTCGGCACGCTGCCCGCAGAGGGCATCCATCTTCACGCCAACCTGGTCATGTCGCGCGAGATCGACCTGCGCGGCTCGTTCAGGTTCGGCAACGTGTTCGAGCTCGCCGTCGCCGCGATCACCTCGCGGCGCGTCGACGTGCGTCCGGTGATCAGCGGCGAATGGCCCCTGCAGAAGGCCGCCGAGGCGATCCAGACCGCGCGCGACAAGACGCGCAGCATGAAAGTGCAGCTGGTCGCTGCATGAGGACGCACGCCCCGGCGTGCGCCCCCGGTTTCGCGGCGACCCGCCGCTTCCATCGCAACAACCCGTTCCAACAGGAGGAGTCATGAAACTCATCGCAACCGTGGTGGCCGTCGCCGCCGCCTTCGGCATCGCGGGCCCCGCCGCCGCGCAGACCAAGCTCAAGTGGGCGCACGTCTACGAGACTTCCGAGCCGTACCACACGGAATCGGTGTGGGCCGCCGAGGAAATCAAGAAGCGCACCAACGGCAAGTTCGAGATCCAGGTCTTCCCGGCCTCGTCGCTGGGCAAGGAAACCGACATCAACCAGGGCCTGCAGCTGGGCACCGTGGACATGATCATCTCGGGCCTGTCCTTCGCCGCGCGCAGCTTCCCGCGCATCGGCGTGGGCTACTACCCGTTCACCTTCAAGGACGCCGAGCATCAGTACAAGTGGTCGACGAGCCCGGCCTTCCGCGAGCTGGCCGACGGCTACAAGGCCAAGTCCGGCGTGCACATCACCGCGCTCACCTACTACGGCGCCCGCCACACGACCTCCAACCGGCCGATCAAGAACTGCGCCGACATGAAGGGCCTGAAGATCCGCGTGCCCGACGTGCCGGCCTACATGGCGATGCCGCGCGCCTGCGGGGCGAATCCCACGCCGATCGCCTTCGCCGAGGTCTACCTGGCGCTTCAGAACGGCACGGTCGAGGCGCAGGAGAACCCGCTGCCGACCATCGAGGCCAAGAAGTTCTTCGAGGTCCAGAAGCACATCATCCTGACCGGCCACATCATCGACGGCGTGGCCACCCAGATCGCGCCGCACGTCTGGAACAAGCTGACCGACGAGGAGAAGAAGATCTTCACCGAGGTCACCCAGGAGGCTGCCCGCCGCGGCACGGCGATCGTCCTGAAACGGGAAGCGGAGCTGGCCGAAGAGTTCAAGAAGCGCGGCCTGACCGTCACCGAAGTCGATCGCGGCGAATTCCAGAAGGCGGTCCTGGAGAAGGTGCCGATGGAGTCGATGGGCTACGTCAGGAAGGACTGGGACGCGATCCAGGCCCTGAAGTAATCGCCCTCGAGGGCCGCGCCGGCGCGTCGCCGGGCGCGGCCCTTTGTTTTCTCCAACGACGCGGAATTTCCCGATGACCCAGACCGCAGCAGGGCACGAAGCCCAGCAATTCGACGACGCCGGCCTGCACGCCGAGGACGAGCCGATCGACCTGAGCGTCTACAAATGGGAAGACTGGCTGACGCTGGCCATTTTCTGGCTGCTCGCCTACACCGTCTTCTACCAGTTCTTCACCCGCTACGTGCTCGACGACTCGGCCGCCTGGACCGAGGAAATCGCGCGCTACCTGCTGATCGTCGTGACCTTCCTCGGCGGATCGATGGCGGTGCGCAGGAACACGCACATCCACGTCGAATTCCTGTATCGCTACCTGCCGGCGCCGGTGGGCCGGGCGATGTCCACGATGGTCGACCTGGTCCGGCTCGCCTTCCTCGCCTACGCGACCTGGCTGTCCATCGATCTGGTGCCGCGCATGCACAACCTCGGCATGACCGTGGTCGACCTGCCGATGAGCTACGTCTACGCCTTTGTCGCGCTCGGCTTCGCGATGATGACCTGGCGCGCGCTTCAGGTCACCGTGCGGCACTGGAAACGCGGCTGGAGCTCGCTCGAGCGGCCCGGCGAAGCAGACTGAGAGCGGCCCCAGGGCCTGCGGGAACACCTCGACATGAACGGACTTTTCTTCGGAACCTTCCTGGCGGCGATGACCACCGGCGTGCCGATCGCGATCGCGATGGCGCTGGGCTCGCTCGTCTACATCTGGCTGAGCGGGTCGATCCCGCCGATCACGGTGGTCCACCGGATGGTCGGCGGCGTGGACAGCTTCCCGCTGCTCGCCGTGCCCTTCTTCATCTTCGCCGGCAACCTGATGAACTCGGCCGGCATCACGAACCGGATCTTCGGCTTCGCGCTGAAACTGGTGGGCTGGATGAAGGGCGGCCTGGGCCACGTGAACATCGTCGGATCGGTGGTCTTCTCGGGCATGTCCGGCACCGCGGTGGCGGATGCCGGCGGTCTGGGCACGATCGAGATCAAGGCGATGAAGGACCATGGCTATCCGGTCGAATTCGCGGTGGGCATCACCGCGGCTTCGTCGACGCTGGGTCCGATCATCCCCCCCTCGCTGCCGATGGTGATCTACGGCGTGCAGGCCAACGCCTCGATCGGCAAGCTGTTCGCGGGCGGCTTCATCCCCGGCGCGGTCATGGCGCTGCTGATGATGCTGATGGTGGGGTACTACGCGCACGTGCGGAAGTACGGCGCCGACTATCCGTTCACCTGGCGCGGCATGGCGAGCGGAATGGGCGAGCTGGTCGTCGTCGGCATTACCTCGGTGGCCCTGCTGCAGCTGTGGGGCAACGAGGAGTTGGGCGGCCTCATGAAGTTCGGCGTGCCGCTGGCGGCTCTGCTGATCGTCGACAAGCTGTTCAAGTTCGACGCGCTGATGGCACTGATGACCCCGGTGATCCTGATCGGCGGCATGGCCTCGGGCCTGTTCACGCCGACCGAGGCCGCGGTGGCGGCGGTGTTCTGGGCGCTGTTCCTGGGCTTCGTCTGGTACCGCACGCTGAACTGGCGGATGCTGCTGAAGATCTCGATGGACACGATCGAGACCACGGCCACCGTGCTGTTCATCGTCGCCGCGGCGTCGATCTTCGCCTGGGTGCTGACCACCACGCAGGTCACCGAGGCCGTCGCGCAGTGGGTGCTGTCGATCAGCTCGGAGCCCTGGGTCTTCCTGCTGCTGGCCAACGTCTTCCTGCTGTTCGTCGGCTGCTTCATGGAGACGATCGCCGCGATCACGATCCTGGTGCCGGTGTTCATGCCCATCCTGGCGCAGCTCGGCATCGACCCGATCCACTTCGGCCTGATCATGGTGCTGAACCTGATGATCGGCCTGATCACGCCGCCGGTGGGCATCGTGATCTTCGTGCTGTCGAAGATATCGGGGCTCTCCTTCGAGAAGACCCTGGCCGCGATCGTGCCGTGGATGATCCCGCTGCTCGCCACGCTGCTGCTGATCACCTACATCCCGGAGCTGGTGATGTGGCTGCCGAACATCCTGTATCCCGAATGAACCCGGGCGACCCGAACCCGCGCGACGGAAGCCACTCATGAGCAGGATCAGCCGCGTCGAGATCTGGCAGGTCAACCTGCCGCCCAAGGTGCCGCGCTCCGACGCGATCCAGTCTTTCGTCACGCAGGAGACGCCGATGCTGCGCGTCACCTGCGACGACGGGGCGCAAGGCACCGGCTACACCTACACGATCGGCACCGGCGGCTCGTCGGTCGTGGCCCTGCTGGCCGATCACCTGGCGCCCCGGCTGCTCGGCCGCGAGGCCGACGACATCGAGGCGATCTGGAAGGACCTGTTCTTCCACACCCACGCCACCGCGGTCGGCGCGATCACCGCGCTGGCGCTGGCGGCGGTCGACACCGCACTGTGGGACCTGCGATGCCGGCGCCTCGGGCTGCCGCTCTGGAAGCTCGCGGGCGGCGCGCAGCCCCGGGTGCCGGTCTACAGCACCGAGGGCGGCTGGCTACAGTTGCCGGTCGAGACCCTGGTGGCCGAGTCGGTGGCCGCGAAGGAGGCCGGCTTTCGCGGGGTCAAGATCAAGGTCGGCAAGCCGCACGTCAGCGACGACGTCGCCCGGTTGCGCGCGGTGCGCGAGGCGGTCGGCCCCGGCTTCGAGATCATGGTCGACGCCAACCAGGCCTTCACCGTGGGCGAAGCCATCCGGCGCGCGCGCCACTACGAGCCGCTGGACCTGGCCTGGTTCGAGGAGCCGCTTCCCGCCGAGGACCTCGGCGGCCACGTGCGGCTGGCAGCATCGACCTCGCTGCCGGTGGCGGTCGGCGAGTCCATCTACTCGCTGCAGCACTTCCGCGAGTACCTGCAGCGCGAGGCCTGCTCGATCGTGCAGGCCGACGTGGCGCGCATCGGCGGCATCACGCCCTGGCTCAAGACGGCCCACCTTGCCGAGAGCTTCAACCTGCCGATCTGCCCGCACTTCCTGATGGAGTTGCACGTGTCGCTGTGCGCGGCGGTGCCCAACGCGGCCTGGGTCGAGTACATCCCGCAGCTCGACGACATCACCACCTCGCGCATCGCGATCCAGGACGGCTACGCGATCCCGCCCGACGCCCCCGGCATCGGCATCGACTGGGACTGGCCGGCCATCGAGCGCAGCGCGGTGGCCCGCCACGACATCCGGATCTGAGGCCATGCGGGGCATCTGGCCGATCCTCTTCGCGTACTTCGACGCCGGCAATCGCCTCGACCGCGAGGCCATGCGCCGGCAGGTGCAAGCGGCGCTCGCCTGGGGCGCGCCGGGCATCGCGGTGCTGGGCGTGGCCACCGAGGTCGGCAAGCTGTCGGTCGACGAGCGCCGCAGCGTCATCCGCTGGGCCGCGGAGGACATCGCCGGCCGCGCGCCGCTGGCGGTGACGATCGCCGGCGAGACCGTGGCCGCCCAGCGCGAGCTCGCCGACTACGCGGTCTCGCAGGGCGCGGCCTTCCTGATCCTGCAGCCGCCGCCCGCAGCGGCCCGCGGCGAGCTCGACGCCGCCGGCTGCGAGCGCTTCTTCGCCGAGGTCATGCGCGGGCAGCCGGTGCCGGTGGGCATCCAGAACGCGCCCGAGTACCTGAGCTTCGGCCTGTCGCCCGAGGCGATCGTGCGGCTGGCGCAGCAGCGGCCGGAGTTCCGCATCCTCAAGGGCGAGGCGTCGAGCGTGATCATCGAGCGCACGATCGCGGCGGTCGGCGACCGCCTGCAGGTCCTCAACGGCCGCGGCGGGCTGGAATTGCTCGAGAACCTCGAGGCCGGCTGCAGCGGCATGATCGTCGCCCCCGACAACGCCGCCCACCAGCACGCCATCCACTCGGCGCTCGCCGCCGGCCGCCCCGACGAAGCCCGGCAGCGCTACGAGCGCTTGCTGCCGGCGATCGTGTTCGCGATGCAGTCGCTGGACACGCTGATCTGCTACGGCAAGCGGATCGCGGCCTGGCGCATGGGCTTCGAGGTGCTGCACGACCGGGCGCCCGCCCTGCTTCCCACCGAATTCGGCCTGCGCATGGCTCGCGAGCATGCGCAGCGACTGGGCCCGCTGCCCGTGCCCGCCGGCATGCCGGCGTCAGCCCCGGCGGCGGGACCCGCCCACGATCCCTCCGGCGCGCGCCGCGCCGGCTGAACATCCAGGAGCCACCATGTCCAATGTCGTTTCCCTAGTGCGCCGACCCACGCTGCGCCTGAGCCCCGCCGACGACGTCGTCATCGCCGCCAAACCCCTGTCGGCCGGCACGGTCGTCGAGGCCGAAGGCGTCACCTGCACCGACGCGATCCCCGCCGGCCACAAGCTCGCGGTCCGAGCGGTCGCCAAGGGCCAGCCGGTGCGCCGCTACAACCAGATCATCGGCTTCGCCACCGCGGACATCGCGCCGGGCCAGCACGTGCATTCGCACAACTTGGCCTTCGAGACCTTCGAGCGCGACTACGCGGTCGGCGTCGACGTGAAACCGGTGGAGAAGCCCGCCGAGCAGGCCACCTTCATGGGTATCGTGCGGCCCGACGGCCGGGTGGCCACCCGCAACTACATCGGCGTGATCTCCACGGTCAACTGCTCGGCCTCGGTGTCGAAGTTCGTCGCCCAGCACTTCACGCCCGAGGTGCTGGCCGAGTTCCCCAACGTGGACGGCGTGGTGCCGATCACGCACTCGTCCGGCTGCGGCATGGACAGCGGTGGCGCCGGCATGGACATCCTGCGCCGCACGATCGCCGGTTACGGCCGGCATCCGAACTTCGCCGGCGTGGTCCTGATCGGCCTGGGCTGCGAGGCCAACCAGATGGACGCGCTCTTCCAGGCGCAGCAGATGAAGGAGACCGAGCAGCTCAAGGCCTTCGTCATGCAGACCAGCGGCGGCACGCGCAAGACGGTCGAGGCCGCGATCGCGGCGGTGAAGGCCATGCTGCCCAAGGCCAACCAGATCACCCGCCAGCGGGTGCCGGCCAGCCACATCACGATCGGCCTGCAGTGCGGCGGCTCCGACGGCTACTCGGGCATCACTGCCAATCCGGCCCTCGGGGCGGCCTGCGACATCCTGGTCGCGCACGGCGGCACGGTGATCCTGTCCGAGACCCCGGAGGTCTACGGCGCCGAGCACCTGCTGACCCGCCGCGCGGTCTCGCAGGAAGTGGCCGACAAGCTGATCCGCCGGATCAAGTGGTGGGAGGACTACACCGCCCGCAACCACGGCAGCATGGACAACAACCCGTCGCCGGGCAACAAGGCCGGCGGCCTGACCACCATCCTCGAGAAGTCGCTGGGCGCGGTGGCCAAGGGCGGCACCACCAACCTGGTCGACGTCTTCGAATACGCCGAGCCGGTGACCACCAAAGGCTTCGTCTTCATGGACACCCCGGGCTACGACCCGGTGTCGATCACCGGCCAGGTGGCGGGCGGCGCGAACATGGTGGTGTTCACGACAGGGCGGGGCTCCTGCTACGGCTGCAAGCCCTCGCCATCGATCAAGCTGGCCACCAACACGCCGATGTACGAGCGGATGGTCGAGGACATGGACGTCAACTGCGGCACGATCGTCGACGGCGGCAGCAGCGTGCAGGAGAAGGGCCGCGAGATCTTCGAGATGGTGCTGCGCGTGGCCAGCGGCGAGCGCAGCAAGAGCGAGGCGCTCGGCATCGGCAGCGAGGAGTTCATCCCGTGGTCGATCGGCGCGGTGATGTGAGCGACCAGCGCCGATGATCCTGCTGACCAGCGACACCGAGACGAAGCCGACCGCGGCGATGCGCGCCGCGATTGCCGCCGCCGAGGTCGGCGACGAGCAGAAGCACGAGGACCCCACCGTGCTGCGGCTCACCGATCGGGTGGCGGAACTGCTCGGCAAGGAAGCCGCGCTGTTCGTGCCCAGCGGCACGATGTGCAACGTGATCGCGGTCCGCGCCCATACCCAGCCCGGCGAGGTGCTGCTCGCCGAGCGCGACTCGCACGTGCTGCGCGCCGAGGGCGGCGGCGCCGGGATGGTCTCGGGCGTGATGACCGAGCCGCTCGACAGCGAGCGCGGCGTCTTCGCTCCCGCCACCCTCGACGCGGCCCTCGACCGGATCGGCGCCCTGCCTTCGCCCTACGGCCCGCGACCGCGCCTGCTGTGCCTGGAGAACACGCACAACTTCGGCGGCGGCACCGTCTGGCCGCAGGACCGGCTCGACGCGGTCTGCGACACCGCCCACGCGCGCGGCCTGAAGGTCCACCTCGACGGCGCCCGCCTGATGAACGCGGCGGTCGCGAGCGGCCTGTCCGCGCGGCGGATCTGCGAGAAGGTCGACACCGTCTGGCTCGACTTCACCAAGGGCCTGGGCGCGCCGATCGGTGCGGTGCTCGCCGGCAGCCGCGAGTTCATTGCCGAGGCACGGCGACTGCGCCAGATGGTCGGCGGCGCGATGCGCCAGGCCGGCATCGCCGCGGCAGCCTGCCTGCACGCGCTCGATCACCACGTCGAGCGCCTGGCCGAGGACCACGGCAACGCCAGGCGCTTCGCCGAAGGCCTGCAGGCCATCCCCGGCATCCGGCTGGTCCACGGCCTGCCCGAGACCAACATCGTGTTCTTCGATCCGCGCGCGGCCGGTTGGACCGCCGCCGACTTCGCGAAGGCGGCCGCATCGCGCGGCGTGAAGCTGGTGCCGGTGGCGGGGATGATCCGCGCGGTCACGCACCTGGACGTGTCGCGCGAGCAGATCGACGAGGCGCTCGCGGCGATTCGGGCGATGATGGGGCGCGGGTAGGCTCGCTTCCCCTGATGGCCTCGCGCCTCCTGCGCCCGGCCCGGCCGTGGCTTCTGCTTTGGCGTGGACACGGGCTGCGCCCCTCGCCTGCGGCGAGGGGTTCCCGCGTCTGCCTCGCAAATTCGCACCCGCCTCGTAGGGGCTTCGCCCCGACGAGCGGGTCCCGCGAATTTGCTTTCGGCAGCCCGCGGCTTGCCCTAAGGTCCACGCCAAAGCAGAAGCCACCGCCGGACCTGGATGTCGAAGCGGCGACAAGCCACAGGCTCGACTCTCTCGCGTCGCGCGCCGCCCTCGCGCCGCACGGCCCTGTCACGTCGTGCGGCCAGATCTTCGTGACCTGCCACCCCCCCTCGCGGAACTCCCGCACGCGCCCGTAGTTCGGGGCCATCGGCCGGACGAGCCGACGCCCGACGCTGGCCAGGGCTCGGCGAGCGGGCCCATGCTGCGGGGCGGACATTGCGGGCAAGCGGCGGGCTACCGTAGGAGCCGGCGATCAGGGAGGGCGCTGTCCGAGCGGCCCCACAGGGGCCGCGAGTTGCGCCCGACCCGCCGGCGACGAGGTAGACGCCGGAACCCCTCGCCAAAGGCGAGGGGCGCCGCCCGCGTCCGTCCCGCAGCATGGGCCCGCTCGCCGAGCCCCCGCGCCACCGCAACCAGAGGCTCACCCGCCCGAAGGCCCGAGCATCCGCTCCGCGCGCACCCAGTCGTCGAACTGCTCGCCGCTCACGTACCCCAGCGCCAGCGCCGCCTCGCGCAGCGAGCTCCCTTCGCGATGCGCCTTCTTGGCGATCTCGGCGGCGCGGTCGTAGCCGATGTGCGGCGCCAGCGCGGTGACCAGCATCAGCGAGCGTTCGACCAGGCTCGCGATGCGTTCGCGATCGGGCTCGAGGCCCCGGGCGCAGTGCCGTTCGAACGAGGCCATCGCGTCGGACAGCAGGCGCAGGCTCTGCAGCAGGTTGTGCGCGATCAGCGGCTGGTAGACGTTCAGCTCGAACTGACCCGAGGCCGCGCCGATTCCCAGCGCGACGTCGTTGCCGATCACCTGGGCGCAGGCCATCGTCATCGCCTCGCACTGGGTGGGGTTGACCTTGCCCGGCATGATCGAGCTGCCCGGCTCGTTCTCGGGAATCCGGATCTCGGCCAGGCCCGCGCGGGGGCCGCTGGCCAGCCAGCGCACGTCGTTGGCGATCTTGGTCAGCGCCAGCGCCAGCGTCCGCAGCGCGCCGTGCAGCGCGGCGACCGGCTCGTGGTCGGCCAGCTCGACCGCGCACGGACGGCGATCGACGCGAGCCTGCCGGCGCTGGCCCGCCTGGCGATCGGCGGCACCGCGGTGGGCACCGGACTGAACACGCACCCTGACTTCGGCGCGCGGGTGTGCGCGCTGCTGGCAGCGCGCAGCGGCATCGCCGTCGCGCCGGCGCCGAATCGCTTCGCCGCCCTGGCCGGTCACGAGCCGGTCGCCGCGCTGCACGGCGCGCTGCGGACGCTGGCGCTGGCGC
>MEEC01000041.1 GCA_001724315.1 Lautropia sp. SCN 70-15
CTCGGCGCCTCGGTGTGCTTCGGCGTGGCGCTGCACCTGATCGGCCGATGGCTGCCGGCGATCGACGGCCGCCTGCGCACGCTGATGTTCATGGTGGTCGTGGCAGTCGTCACGATCGCGGCCGGCGCCGCCACCACCGGCTTCCACTGGCCGGCCAACGCCACCGGCTGGACCGGGCTCACCCTGCTCACCGTGCTCTACGGCACCGCGATCACCGGCCTGTTCGTGGTGCTGCCCCGCCTGGGCGCGGTCAACAACGCCGCGATCATGAATTTCGAGCCGGTGGCCGCGCTGGGCATGGCCTGGGCGGTGCTGGGACAGACCGTGTCCGCGGTCCAGCTCTTCGGCGGCGCGATCGTGATCGGCGCGATCGTCTACCTGAGCACCGGCCCCCGGTCGGGCCGAGGCTAGCCGCCCCCAATTAAAATCAAGGGTTTGCCTTCGCCGAAGCGCGACAATCCCGCCATGGCTGCCTTCAATACCGAAACCGTCACCGACGTCCGCCACTGGGACGACCGGCTCTTCAGCTTCCGCACCACCCGCGACCGATCGCTGCGCTTCCACAACGGCCACTTCGTCATGCTGGGCCTCGAGGTCGACGGCCGGCCGCTGATGCGCGCCTACAGCATCGCCAGCGCCAACCACGAGGATCACCTCGAGTTCCTCAGCATCAAGGTGCCCAACGGCCCGCTGACCTCGCGGCTGCAGCACCTGAAGGTGGGCGACACCGTGCTGGTGAGCCGCAAGCCCACCGGCACCCTGGTCGCGTCCGACCTGCTGCCGGGCAGGCGGCTCTGGCTGCTGGCCACCGGCACGGGGCTGGCGCCCTTCATGAGCATCGTCAAGGATCCCGAGGTCTACGAGCGTTTCGGGAAAGTGATCCTGGTGCACGGCGTGCGGCGGGTCAGCGAACTCGCCTATGCCGACTACCTGCAGCACGGGTTGCCGCAGGACGAGTTCCTCGGCGAGATGGTCCGCGAGAAGCTGCTCTACTACCCGACCGTGACCCGCGAGCCCTTCCGCAACCAGGGTCGCATCACCACGCTGCTCGATTCCGGCAAGCTCGCGGCCGAACTGGGCCAGCCGCCGATCTCCCCGGCCGAGGACCGCTTCATGCTGTGCGGCAGCGCCGCGATGCTGGCCGACCTGCGCCACCTGCTCGACGCGCGCGGCTTCCAGATCTCCCCGCAGACCGGCCACCCCGGCCACTACGTGATCGAGAAGGCCTTCGCCGAGAAGTAGGGGCAGCCTCCGCCACGCCGCCGCGCAACGCGGCGACGCCGCTTCCCCCTTCCCCTTCCCCGAAATTCACGAAAATTCCGCGCAATTCGCCCCTTGATCGCGCAAGATGCCATCTGCATTCTGGCCAATGCATTTGCATAAAAACAACATTTCTGCCATACTCCGCTCGCTCCACCCACGACACAGCGAGGCAATCCACTCATGTGCGGATTTGCGGGTGAAGCCCGCTTCGACTCTTCCACCGCCGACATCGGCGCCGTCGCCCGGATGGGCGAAGTCCTCCAGCCCCGCGGCCCCGACGCATCGGGCGCCTTCCAGCAAGGCGGCATCGCGCTGGCCCATCGCCGGCTGCGCATCATCGATCTCTCGGAGACCGCCCAGCAGCCGATGACCGACCCGGGCCTGGGGCTCACCGTCGTCTTCAACGGCTGCATCTACAACTACCGTGAACTGAGGCGCGAGCTGGAAGCCCTCGACTACCGCTTCTTCTCCGATGGCGACACGGAAGTGGTGCTCAAGAGCTTTCACGCCTGGGGGCGCGACTGCGTCAACCGTTTCCACGGCATGTTCGCCTTCGCGATCTTCGAGCGCGACAGCGGGCGGCTCACGCTTGCGCGCGACCGCTTCGGGATCAAGCCGCTCTACCTGGCGGAAGACAAGGGTCGCCTGCGCTTCGCGTCCTCGCTGCCGGCGCTGCTCGCCGGCGGCGACATCGACACGGCGATCGACCCCGCGGCGCTGCACCACTACATGAGCTGGCACGCGGTGGTCCCGCCGCCGCTCACCCTCCTGGCCGGCGTGCGCAAGCTGCCGCCGGCCACCGTGGCCACCTGGGACGCCGAGGGCCGCTGCGAGAGCCGGCGCTTCTGGGGCCTGAAGGTGCAGGCGGACCCGGCGCTGGCCGCCCTGCCCGTCGACGAGCGCGAGCGGATGGTCGAAGACGCGCTGCGCACCGCGGTGCGCCGCCGGATGGTGGCCGACGTGCCGGTCGGCGTGCTGCTCTCGGGCGGCGTGGATTCCAGCCTGATCGTGGCCTTGCTGGCCGAGGCCGGCCAGCACGACCTGCGCACCTTCTCGATCGGATTCGAGGCCGCCGGCGGCGAATCGGGCGACGAGTTCGTCTATTCCGACCTGGTGGCGAAACGCTTCGGCACCCGCCACGAGCAGATCCGGATCCCGACCTCGGAGCTGATGGGCGCGCTGCCCGGAACCATCGCCGCGATGAGCGAGCCCATGGTCAGCTACGACAACGTGGCCTTCTACCTGCTGTCGCGCGAGGTCTCGAAGCACCTGAAGGTGGTCCAGAGCGGCCAGGGCGCCGACGAGGTCTTCGCCGGCTACCACTGGTACCCGAAGCTGGCCGACAGCGCCGACCCCACCGGCGACTACGCGCGCGCGTTCTTCGACCGCGACCATGCCGAGTACCTGGACACGGTCGGCGAGGCCTTCGCCACCGACGACCACAGCCGCGCCTTCCTCGAGCGCGAGTTCGCCGCCGGCCACGGCGGCAGCGCGGTCGAGAAGGCCCTGCACCTGGACACCACGGTCATGCTGGCCGACGACCCGGTCAAGCGGGTCGACAACATGACGATGGCCTGGGGCCTCGAGGCGCGCGTGCCCTTCCTCGATCACGAGCTGGTCGAGCTGGCGGGCAGGCTCCCGGTCGAGGACAAGCTCGGCGACGGCGGCAAGGGCGTGCTGAAGTCGATCGCGCGCAGGCTGGTCCCGCGCGAGGTGGTGGACCGCCCCAAGGGCTACTTCCCGGTGCCCATCCTCAAGTACATCGACGGCCCGGTGCTCGACATGGTGCGCGACACGCTCGGCAGCCGGGCGGCCCGCGAGCGCGGGCTGTTCCGCCCCGAAGCGGTGGCGCGCCTGCTCGAGGCGCCCTCCGAGCACATCACCCCGCTGCGCGGCTCCAAGCTCTGGCAGGTCGCGCTGCTGGAACTCTGGCTGCAGGCCCGCGGGCTCTGAACCGGCATGCGCCGCGGCCCGCCCGCCGCTGCAAGGAGAACACCATGACGAACATCGGAACCGCCGACGACCGCGACCCCATGGACCCGGTCCGCATGGCCTCGCTCAAGCACTGGGGCGAGTTGCCCGAGGGCGCCGGCGAGCGGATGCGCGACGAGGCCACCGTCGACTGCGGCTGGGGCCGGCTGGTCTTCGGCCAGACCTACGCGTCGCCGGAGCGGCTCGCCGAAGAGATCCGCCGCGAGGCGCCGGGCCGGCGCGACGTGGCGCTCTACATCCGCGATCCGCACGTGGTGATCGCGCTGGCGCCGCAGCAGCTCTTCCTGGACCCCTCGCACACCTTCCGGCTGGCGCTGCGCAAGGGGCCGGCCGGCGATCCGTCCTGCGCCGGCATCGCGATCCGCGACGCGCATCCCGAGGACGAGCCGGCGGTCAACCGCATCTACCTGTCGCGCTCGATGGTGCCGGTGCGCGAAGGCTTCTTCGCCGATGCGCGCCGCGATCCTTCGCTCGAGCTGCTCGTGGCCGAGGACACCGACAGCGGCGCGATCCTCGGCGCGGTCACCGGCGTGGACCACGTGGCCGCCTGCAACGATCCCGACGGCGGCTCGAGCCTGTGGTCGCTGGCGGTGGACCCGCAGGGCACGCGGCCCGGCGTGGGCGAGGCGCTGGTCCGGGAGCTCGCGGCACGATTCGGCGAGCGCGGGCGCGGCTTCATGGACCTCTCGGTGATGCACGACAACGCCGAGGCGATCGCGCTCTACGAGAAGCTCGGCTTCGAGCGGGTGCCGGTCTACTGCGTGAAGAACAAGAACCCGATCAACGAGAAGCTCTTCGTCGGCCCGGACAGCTTCGCCGGGCTCAACGTCTACGCGCGCATCCTGGTCGACGAGGCACGCCGCCGCGGCATCGGCGTGGAGGTCGTCGACGCCGAGCACGGCTACTTCAGGCTCGGTCACGGCGGCCGCACGATCACCTGCCGCGAATCGCTCTCCGAGCTGACCAGCGCGGTCGCCATGAGCCGCTGCGACGACAAGCGCGTCACGCGCAAGCTGCTCACCGGCGCCGGACTGCGCATGCCCGACCAGATCCCGGCCGGCGACGACGAATCGCTGCGCGCCTTCCTCGAGCGGCACGGCCGCGTGGTCGTCAAGCCGGCGCGCGGCGAGCAGGGCCACGGCGTGAAGGTCGACCTTCGCAGCCTCGACGAAGTGAAGGCCGCCATCGACGAGGCCCGCCGCTACTGCGAGGACGTGATCGTCGAGGAACTGGTGCCGGGCGAGGACCTGCGCATCGTGGTCATCGACTACCAGGTGGTGGCGGCCGCCACCCGCAGACCGGCCCAGGTGATCGGCGACGGCGAGAACACGGTGCGCAGGCTGATCGAGAAGCAGAGCCGCCGGCGACAGGCGGCCACCAGCGGGGAAAGCGCCATCCCGCTCGACGCCGAGACCGAGCGCTGCGTGATGGCCGGCGGCAAGACGATGTCCTCGGTGCTGGCGCCGGGCGAGACGCTGGTCGTGCGCAAGACGGCCAACCTGCACACCGGCGGCACGATCCACGACGAGACCGCGCGCCTGCACCCGAAGCTGGCCGAGGTCGCGATTCGCGCGGCGCGCGCGCTGGAGATCCCCGTCGTGGGCTTCGACCTGATGGTGCCCGACGTGACCGGCGACGACTACGCGATCATCGAGGCCAACGAACGGCCGGGCCTCGCGAACCACGAACCCCAGCCGACGGCCGAGCGCTTCGTCGACCTGCTGTTCCCGCAGACGAGGACCGAAACATGACGACGAACCTTCCCGCCGGGCGCGCGCCCGCCACCGCCTCGGTCATCGACCGGGCCTACCTTCTCGACATCCTGGGCCGGCTGCTCGCCACCCCGAGCCCGTCTGGCATGACCGACCAGATCGTGCTGACCGCCTCCCAGGAGCTCGACAAGCTGGGCATTCCCTACAGCCTCACTCGGCGCGGCGCGATCCGCGCCGACCTGGAAGGCGCGCGCCACAGTCCGGACCGCGCGATCGTGGCCCACCTGGACACGCTGGGCGCGATGGTCAAGCAACTCAAGCCCAACGGCCGGCTCGAGGTTGTGCCGATCGGGCACTGGTCGGCACGCTTCGCCGAAGGCGCGCGCGTAACCGTCTACAGCGACGAGGGCCGCCACTTCCGCGGCACGATCCTCCCGCTGAAGGCCTCCGGGCACACCTACAACGAGCAGATCGACACCCAGCCGGTCGGCTGGGAGCACGTGGAGCTGAGGCTCGACGAGCGCAGCCACTCGATCGACGACCTGGTGAAGCTCGGCGTGAACATCGGCGACACGATCTCGATCGATTCGCAGCCCGAGTTCTGCGACAACGGCTTCATCAACGCGCGCCACATCGACGACAAGGCGGGCGTGGCGGCGCTGCTGGCGGTCGCCAAGGCCTGCCGCGACACGGGCGCCCGGCTGCCGGTGGACTGCCACCTGCTGCTCACGATCTCCGAGGAGACCGGCGTGGGCGCCTCGCACATCCTGCACGGCGACGTGGCCGAGCTGGTGTCGATCGACAACGGCACGATCGCGCCGGGCCAGAACACCTGCGAGTACGGCGTCACCGTCTCGATGCAGGATTCGTCCGGCCCCTTCGACTGGCACCTGACCCGCCACCTGCTGGGGCTCGCGCGCGAGCACCGGATCGAGCACAGCCGAGACGTGTTCCGCTACTACCGAAGCGACGCGGCGGCGGCGGTCGAGGCCGGCAACGACATCCGCACCGCGCTGGTCTGCTTCGCGCTCGACGCCTCGCACGGCTACGAGCGCACGCATGTGGACTCGCTGATGGCGCTCGCCGACCTGCTGTTCGCCTACGTGACCAGCGAGCCGCTGTTCCGTCGCGACGCGCTGCGACTGGGTCCGGTCGCGGACTTCCCGACCCCGCCGCCGCTGCCCGACCGGCCCTCGGACGATCCCGCGGTGGCCGACCAGGCGCCGCCGCGCCAGCCCGGCTCGGAGTTCACGCCGCGAGGATGAGGCCCTGAGGATGACGCGCCAAGTGAGGATGACGCGCTAGGACTTGTCCGCGTACATCCGCGAATCGGCCAGCTTCATCAGCGCCTCCAGCGTCACCGACGCGTCGGTCGCGACCGCGTGACCGATGCTGGCCGACACCACGCCGGGCGGCAGTCCGTCGACGACGATCCCGGCCAGGGCCGCGCGCAGCCTGTCGCAGATCGCCGCCGCCTGGGCGGGCTCGTCCAGGTCGTCGAGCAGGACCACGAACTCGTCCCCGCCGACCCGGGCCACCGTGTCCGAGGGGCGCACCGCCTCGCCCATCAGGCCGGCCACGCGCATCAGCACCGCGTCGCCCGCGTCGTGGCCCCAGGTGTCGTTGACCTCCTTGAAGCGGTCGAGGTCGATGAGCGCAATGCCGATCATTGCACCCTTGCGCCGCAGGCGCCGCCGGGCCGCGTCGAACCTGTCCTCGAGGAGGTATCGGTTGGCGAGCCCCGTCAGGTTGTCGTGATGCGCCCGGTAGGCCAGCTCCCGCTCGGCCTCCTTGCGCGCGGTAATGTCGCGCGCGATCGCCACCAGCAGGCGGTCGGACAGCCTGCCGTCGCGGACCGCGCGAACGAAACGGGTCTCCACCGGGTAGCGGCTGCCGTCGCGTCGCAGGTGCTCGCATTCGATGACGAGCGACGGCTTGCCGCCACGCAAGGCATCGATGATCCGGACCAGGTTCCTGCGGTCGTAGGCGGGCGAGATCCGGGCCGGACCGAGCCTCCCGATCTCCTCGTGCCCGCATCCGATCCGCTGCAGGCCGCCCGCATTCGCGTAGACCACCCGGTCGGCGTGCACGTCGAACAGATAGGCTTCCTCGACGGCGGCATCCAGCATGTCGCCGATCGCGATCCGTTCCTCGTCGCGCCTGCGCAACCCGATGATCTCCGCGGCGGTGTCCGCCAGCTGCGCGAGCAGGCGGCGCCCGGCATCGTCGAGCCGCCGCGGCTGCCGGTCCAGCACGCACAGGGTACCGATCGTGTAACCGCCCGAGCGAATCGGCGCGCCGGCGTAGAAGCGGATGAACGGCTCGCCGAGAACGAGGGGATTGTCCGCGAAGCGGGGATCGGCGGCGGCATCTTCGACCACCATGGGCTCCTCGGCGAGGATCGCCCAGGCGCAGAAGGCGTCCCGGCGCGGCGTCTGCCTGGCCTCCAGCGGACCCGCAACCGACTTGAACCACTGTCTGTTGGCGTCGACCAGCGACACCAAGGCCTGGCCGGTCCCGAGGTGCTCGCGGGCGATCGCGGTCAGGCGGTCGAACACCGGCTCGGGCGGGGAATCGAGAAGCCCCAGGTCGCACAGGTGCGCGACCCGCGCCGTGTCGTCTTCCGGGATCGGGGGCAGCACTTGGTCGGCGGGCTGTGGAATCGGGCAATCCGTTCGGGCCCGAACAACCGGGCTGCTTGCCGCCCCGCACTCCAGGGCATGCGGCGAGTCTAGCGCGATCGCCGGCGCGACCGCGGCACCGGGCGGCGGGCCCCCCACAGGCAGACGCCCAGCACCGACAGCGAGGCGAGCATGGCGCCCGAAATCCCGGTCAGCAGCAGCTGGGTGGCCCCACCCAGTTCTCCGATGTGCAACGGATACATGAGCCGAAACAGCTGGGTGCCGGGATCGAGCTCATCGTGCCGTGTCACCCGCAGCACCTCGGCCGTGCGCGGATCCAGCCAGACCATGGACAGCCCGTTCGGATGCGTCTCGCCCGGCAGCCGCTTGCGCACGCGCACCGGCCGCGCCGGATCGGCGGGCACCTCCACGTAGCCGGGCTGCCCGCCCGGCAGGGCCAGGTCGGCCGCGGCGACCAACCGATCGATCGACGGCAGGTGCCGATGCGGCGGTTCGAAAGCGACGGCCGGCAACGACGGCGGAACAAGGGGCGCTTCTCCCGCAATCGCGCTGACGAAACCCGAGACCGGCCGCCACGCCATGTAGACGCCCGACAGCAGGCTGCTCGCGATCAGCAGGCCCGCCACAGCACCGCCGACCCGATGAAGATCGAAAAGCAGCCGGACCTGTCCTGCCCCCGGTTGCACGCGAAACGCCGAACTCCAGCCCGCCGGCCACCAGAGCCAGTAGCCGCTCGCGATCAGCAGCAGGCCGCCCAGGCCGGCGGCCGCCAGCACCGCCCGGCCGGCCTGGCCCGACAACAGCTCGGCGTGCAGTTCGAACAGCCAGTCGAACCAGGCGCCGGTCCCCTTGCGCTCGCCGAGCAGGCGCCCGGTGTACGGATCGACGAACACCCGCCCGTGCCAGGTGCCATCGACATGGACGATCAGGCTCTCGTCGTCCGCTCGAGGCGGCCGGTAGACGAACGACGCGCCATCCCCGAAACGTGCCACGAGACCGGCATGGATCGCGTCGAGCCCTCGTCTCGCCTGGCCCGGCTCGACGACGAACAGTTCCCGCCCGAGCGCCCGGTCGACAGGCTTGCCGACGATCAACAGCAAGCCGGTCAGGCCCTGCAGCAACAGCGGGACGAGCAGCACGAGCCCAAGCCAGCGGTGGAGGCTGCGCAGCAGCGAACGCGACCGCTTCATGTCGGGTGCACCATCGCAACCGGAACCATCCTGGGCCCTGCGCGCGGAACGCCGCGGAATCAGAACGCCATCTGCGCGCTCAGGCGCAGCGTGCGTGGCAGTCCCTGGGCGAGATAGCCAGCACCGGCGGCTGCCCAGTAATTCCGGTCGGTCAGGTTCTCGATGTTCGCTCGCAATACGACCGGCCTGCCATCGAACTTCGTCCGCCAGGCAGCGCCAAGATCGACGCGGGTGAAGCTCCCGATCTCGCCCTGATTGAGGTTGTTCACCATGCGCGCACCCACGTGGAACACACCCGCGCCGACCGACAGGCCGGGCAGGGCCTCGACGCGGTAGTCGACGTAGAGGCTGGCCGTGAACTCGGCAGTGTTCTCGGGCCGCTTGCCGACGAGGGCCGGGCTGGTCGAGCGCACCACCTCGGCATCGAGCAGCTGCGTCGAGGAATAGAAGGACAGCCGGCGCGTCAGCTCGCCGCTCGCAGCCAGCTCGAGGCCGCGGTAGCGCGCCTCGCCGTTCACCGAGTAGACGTTGGTCGCAGGATCGATGCCGGCGCTGGGTCGGTCGATCTCGAACAGCGAGGCCTGCACCAGCGCGCCGCCGACCTCGGCTTTCGCGCCGACTTCGCGCTGCTTCGTCCTGACCGCGGGAAACACCTGCGCGGGGTTGGCCGCCGACAGCGGCGCCTGGCCACCCTCCTCCAGACCCTCGATGTAGCTGGCGTACAGGTTGACTCGCGGCGCCAGCCGGTAGCCGACGGAAACGGCCGGAGTCGTCTCGCTGGTCTCGTAGACAGAGGTCGGCGACACGTTGCGGTAGTCGATCCAGCGCACGCCGACCGAGCCGCTCCAGTTGCCCCAGCTCATCCTGTCGTGAACGTAGAGGCCGCGGTCGTTGATACGGGTGCGCGGCGCCGGTGCACCCAGCGTCACGGTCGGCGCGGCGAGCGCCACCGGGTCGTAGAGGTTCTGCGGCTGGGCGAAGCTGGTGAAGGCCCCGGAGGTCTGCTCCCTGCGATTGTCGACCCAGCCGAAGGTCAGCTCATGCGACAACCCGCCGGCGTCGAACATTCCCAGGACCTCGGTGCGCAGCATCCGGTTGTCGTAGTCCTGGCAGCACTGGACGAAGGTGAAGGCCTGGCCTGCGCCGGTGACGAGGTCGTAGTTTCGGATGTCGGTGAAGTTGCGCCGCGGCCGCTCGGTCTCGGCAGACCCGACCTCGACGGTCCAGATCCAGTTGTCCGACAGCGAGTAGTCCGAGCGCAGCAGCAGGTTGGTCGCGTTGGCTTCGTAGCGCGCCCAGTCGGCGGTCAGCAGCTTCGTCGGATCGGGCAGCCTGGGGATCGGCACGACGCCGTCGACCGCTGGCAGCAAGCGAACGGATGCCTGCTCGACCGAATCCTGCCGAACGTGCTCGAGGTCGGCCTTCAGCAGCCACCGGTCGGTGACCCGCCAGTCCAGCGCTGCGGAGGCGAAGCTGCGCGAGCCTTCGAAGCCGTCGATGCCCTCGCGCTGGCGCGAGTCGGCGAGATTGACGCGCCAGCCGAAGCTGCCGTCCTCGCTGCGGCGCGCGAGGTCGCCGTGAATGCCCAGCGCGCCGTGCTGGTTGCCGGTGAGCGTGAGCGTCGTGACCGGATCCGGGCCCGCGCGCCTGGTGACCAGGTTGACGATGCCCGAGGGCGGCACCAGGCCATAGTAGAGGCCGGAGGAGCCCTTCAGCACCTCGATCCGCTCCTTGTTCTCGATCGGCAAGTCGATCAGGTTGATCACCGGCAGCGAACCGTTCATCCGGTAGTTCGACCGGTTCTCGACCGTGATGCCGCGGATCGCGATGTTGCTGTAGATCGTCGGGCCGAGCTGCGAGCGGGTGACGCCGGCCGTGTTCTTCAGCGCCTCGTAGATCGTCGTGGCCTGCTGCGCCTCGATCACCGCGGCAGGCACCACGTCGACCGACAACGGCACGTCGATGACGTCGCGATCGCGGAACACGCCGGTCTGGGTAGACACGCCACGCCAGCTGCCGGCCGACTCGCCGGTGACGGTCACCGCCTCGAGCTCTCGCTCTCCGGTGGTCTGGGCGTTCGAGATCGACGGGATGGAGGCGGCGGCGGTTGCTGCGATCAGCACGGCCGCCGCGGCGTTGCGGTCTGCGGGCATGGTGACTCCTGGATTTATTACGAATCTTAATGAGAACGATTCTCAATCGTATCACAGGAGCCATCCCGCCTTTGCGGCGGCGGGGGCGCGCCTTCGCCGCGCCGGTCAGCTACCGCGCGCCTGCTCGAAGGCCGCCAGCAGCGCGTCGGCGCCTTGCGCGCCGCTCACGCCGAGCTTGCCGTCGATGACGAAGAAGGGCACGCCGCTCACGCCGAGCTTGCGCGCCTCGGTGTCGTCGCGGGCCGCCTGCTGCGCGCCGGCGCCGTCGAGCGCTTCGCGGATCGCCGCGTCGGGCAGGCCGGCCTCGCGGGCGAGCTGCTCGAGGGCTTCGCGCGAGCTCAGGTCGGCCCCCTCGACGAAGTAGGCCAGGAACAGGCGCTCGACGACCGCCTGCTGCGCGTCGCCCTGCGCGGCGCCGATCAGCGCGTGGGCGCGCAAGGTGTTCGGCTGGCGGGCGATTTTCGCGAAGTCGGGCTCCAGCCCCACGGCCCGGGCCGCCGCGCTCACGCGCTGGTAGATCGCGCCGGGATCGGGCGTGCCGAACTTGCGCGCCAGGTAGTCGGCCCGCGCCATGCCTTCCTCGGGCAGGTCCGGGTTGAGCTGGAACGGATGCCAGCGCACCTGCGGGTCCGGCGTGCCGGGGTGCGCCTCGCGCCAGCGTGCGAGAGCGGCTTCGAGCTGCCGCTTGCCCACGTAGCACCAGGGGCACACCACGTCGGAAATCACGTCGATGCGCAGCACCGGGCCTGCGGGTTCGAGGATGGCGTTCATGTCTTTCTCCGTGAGCGCGCGAGCATCGCGCGGGTCAGCGATTCGACGACGCTCGCGCGTCAGTCGTGCGAGAGGAATTCGCCGAGCGCCGACATGCGCTCGACGTGGTCGGCGCAGATCTTCAGCACCACCAGGATCGGGATCGCCACCACCACGCCGGCGAGCCCCCAGAGCCAGCCCCAGGCCAGCACGGCCAGGAAGGTCACGACGACGTTGAGCCGCAGCCGCCGGCCCACCAGGATAGGCTGCAGGAACTGCCCTTCGACCAGCACCAGCGCGAAGAAGCTGATCGGCACCGCCAGGATGGCCGGCCAACTGTCCAGGCTCACGAAGGCGCCCGCGGTGAGCAGCACCAGGCTCATGCCGGGCCCGGCGTAGGGAATGAAGTTGAGCGCCGCCACCAGCGCGCCCCAGAACACGGCCGAGGGCATCCCGAGCAGGGCCATCACCCCCGCGGTGACCACGCCCAGCCCCAGGTTGATCGAGGCGATCGTCATGAAGTACCGGCCGATCTCGACCTGGATCGTCCGCGCGATCCCGACCGCCTTCTTCTTGTCGGTGAGCCTGGGCAGGATCCGGATAAGCTTGCGCAGGAACAGGTCGCCCGAGGACAGCAGGAAGTACAGCAGGACCACCGTCGACAAGGCGCCCACCAGCAGCGGCTTCGCGTCGTCCAGCGTCTTGAAGAGGTCACGGCGCTCGACCACCACTTCCTTCGGCTTGGGCTTGCCGGGCTTGTCCTCGGCGATGTCGGCCATCCGCTCCTGGGCGTCCTTGATCGTCTCGAGCGGCTTCTTGACTTCGCGGATCCGGAATTCGAGCTTGCGCCACTCGGGCGACTTGGGGTTGAGCCAGCGCTGGGCGGGCGCGGCAAGCTGGGTCGCCGCGGTCAGGAGCGCGCCGATCAAGGCGGCCACCACCACCAGTGCGCCGAGCCAGCGCGGCAGGCGCATGCGGTCGGTGAAGTCCACCGCCGGCGTGAGCAGCAAGGCCAGCAGGATCGCGAGCACGATCGGGAACAGCAGCCCCTGCGCCGCCGAGAGCGCGGCGGCGCCGGCCACGATCGCGAGGATGGTCAGGCTCAGGCGCATGCCCGGCCAGCCGGGCCAGGACTCCGCGACCGGGCGCGGCGGCGGGCCTTCGTTGGCCGGGCCCGCGTCGACCGACCCGTCCGGAGTGTCGTCTTGAACCATGCGGGGAAGGATACCCTGCCCGGGGGCTCCCCCTCAGCGTCCGGCGAGGCCCGGAACGCGCCAGTCGCGGGCCAGCGCGATCAGGCGCAGGCCGGCGGTGACCAGGATGCCCGCCGCGAGCGCCGGCCAGCCCGGCCCCTGAAGCCAGGCGACGGCCAGGAAGGACCACGCTCCGGCGAACGAGCAGACCGCATAGGGCCGGTGGTCGGCGAAGATCGCCGGCACCTCGTTGCACAGCACGTCGCGCATCACGCCGCCGAACACGCCGGTGACCACCCCCATCAGCGCGCAGACGATCGCCGGCTGCCCCATCTCCCAGGCCAGGCCGGCGCCCGATGCGCTGAACAGCCCGAGCCCGAGCGCGTCGGCCCACAGCATCGGGCGCGCCGAGGGCGACAGGTGCGCGGCCCGCAAGCCGACCGTGCCGGCCACCACCAGGGCCAGCACCGCCCAGACGTATTCGCTGTGCTGCACCCAGAAGAAGGGCCGGCGATCGAGCAGGATGTCGCGCAGCGTGCCGCCGCCGAAGGCCGCGAAGAAGGTGACCGCGGCGACCCCCACGACGTCCATCCGCTTGCGCGCGGCCTCGATGAAGCCCGACAGCCCGAAGGCCAGCGTGCCGGCAATCTCGACCGCGGTGAGGACCCAGTCGACCCTGACGACAGGCGTCACGCGCGGGCCCGCAGGTGGCGCGGGCGGCGCCGCTTGATGACGACCGAGGCGCGCCAGGCCAGCAGGGTGCCGAAATAGGCGAGCACCGAGAGCGAGACGGCCATGATCCCCAGGCCCAGGAAGAGCGGCTTGCCGTAAGCCGTCAGGCGGATCCAGATCTCCGACAGCCAGGCGCCGATCCCGGACGCCGCGTGTTCGAGCGAAGGCGTGACCGCATGCGCCAGCGCGGGGTCGAGCTCGGCGGCGGCCGCCGCCTCGGGTGCGCCGAGCAGG
>MEEC01000042.1 GCA_001724315.1 Lautropia sp. SCN 70-15
GGTTTCGCCGACACAGGCACTCACCCAGATCCCGCCCGCCACGCACAACTCGGCCTTGCGGCCGATCAGCTCGCTGGACTCGCCCAGCAGCGTGCGCCGCTCCGAATGGCCGACGATCGCCCACTTGCAGCCGAGGTCGAGCAGCATGGACACCGACACCTCGCCGGTCAGCGCGCCGTTGGGCGCGGCCGCCACGTTCTGCGCGCCCCAGGCGATGCCGGTGTCGCCGAGCCAGGCGCCGGCCTGGCCCAGGTAGGGAAACGGCGGGCAGATCACGACCTCGACCTGCGAGATCGACGCGCGCTCGAGCGCCGAGCGCAGCGCGGTGAACAGGTGCTCGTTCGTGACGATGTCGCCGTTCATCTTCCAGTTGCCGGCGACGAGCGGCTTGCGGGACTTCATCGGATCGAGACCGTCGGGTGAAAAACCCGCGATTTTACATCAGGCCTCGGGTTCCCGCTTCCAGGGCGACTCCCTGCCCGTGCGCCAGCGCCAGAACCAGAGCACGTAGCCGGACAGCCCGTAGGCCAGGAACAGCGAGAACAGCACGATCGGAGGATCGGACGAGACGAGCACGAAGAGCAGCACGATCCCGATGACGAACACGAAAGGCACGCTGCGCTTCAGGTTGATGTCCTTGAAGCTGTAGAACGGCGCGTTGGAGATCATCGAGAGGCCGGCGTAGACCGTCAGCACGAAGGCAGGCCAGGCCAGGTCGTGCCCGGTGGCCTCGATCCAGCGGGTCTGGCGCAGGTCGGTGGCGATCCAGACCAGGCCGGCGATCAGCGCCGCCGCGGCCGGGCTCGGCAGCCCCTGGAAGAAGCGCTTGTCGACCACGCCGATGTTGGTGTTGAAGCGGGCAAGCCTGAGCGCCGCGCCGGCCACGTAGACGAAGGCGGCCAGCCAGCCCCACTTGCCAAGCGGCTGCAGCGCCCATTCGTACACGATCAGCGCGGGCGCCGCGCCGAAGGACAGCATGTCCGACAGGCTGTCGTACTGCTCGCCGAAGGCGCTCTGGGTGTTGGTGAGGCGCGCCACGCGGCCGTCGAGGCTGTCGAGCAGCATGGCCACGAACAATGCGATCGCCGCGATCTCGAAGCGCCCGTTCATCGCCTGCACGATGGCGTAGAAGCCGCAGAACAGGTTCGCGGTGGTGAAGGCGTTGGGCAGGATGTAGATCCGGCGCGAGCGCTGCGGGGCGAGACCCGCCGGCGCCGCGGGCGAATCGCCAACGGGCTCGCCGCCGGTGTCGTCGTCGGGACCGGCGCGATAGGACTCGTCGTCGTCGAAGCGATCGCGGGGATCCTGGTTCATGCCTGCCCTCTTTCCTGCGGCCCTTTCTCCTGCGGCCCTTTTTCCTGCGGCGCCGGCGCCAGCTCGGCCAGCACGTCGCGGGAGGCGTAGACCTTCTCCCCGACGCCGACGCGCGGCCGCGCATCGGTCGGCAGGTACAGGTCGACCCGCGAGCCGAAACGGATGAAGCCGAAGCGCTGGCCGCGGGCGAGCGTGTCGCCGGCAGCCACGTAGCAGAGGATGCGCCGCGCGACCAGGCCGGCCACCTGCACGCAGCCCACCAGCGCGCCGTCGGCGGTGCGGATCTGCAGCGCGTTGCGCTCGTTGGCTTCGGAAGCCTTGTCCAGGTCGGCGTTCAGGAACTTGCCCGGAAAATACTGGACCTTCTCGATGCGCCCGTCGACCGGAGAGCGGTTGGAGTGCACGTTGAACACGTTCATGAAGACCGAGATCTTCAGCGCCTGCCGGTCGGCATAGGGATCCCGGATCGTCTCGATGGCGATCACGCGGCCGTCGGCCGGCGCGAGCACCAGGCGCTCGCCCTGCGGGATCTCCCGCGGCGGATCGCGGAAGAACTGGAGCACGAAGAGCGCGACCAGCCAGAAGGGCAGCGCCCAGAGCCAGCCGCCCCAGATCGTGACGACCAGCGACACGACGACGGCGATGCCGAGAAAGGGCCAGCCCTCGCGGGCGATGATCGGATGGGGGTAGCGGGACATGGGCGATGCCTTGGAGCGATGGCTCCAAGTATAGAGAAGGGGGAAGGGAGAAGGGAGAAGGGAAAAAAACGGGGAAGGGGCTTGCGCGCCCTTCCCCGTTGTGCCGGCGCCCTGGCGGGCGGGCGGCTCGGGCTCGTCCGACCGGCCAGGGCGGGCGGATGCCCTGCCCCTGGCTGGCTGGGTGAGCCGGTCAGTTCTTCGACTTGTCGACCAGCTTGTTGGCCTTGATCCAGGGCATCATGGCGCGCAGCTTCTCGCCGACCACCTCGATCTGGTGCTCGCCCATGATCCGGCGGCGCGACAGCAGCGTGGGGGCGCCGGCGCGGTTCTCGAGGATGAAGGCCTTGGCGTACTCGCCGGTCTGGATGTCGCGCAGCACGTCGCGCATGACCTTCTTCGACTCGTCGTTGATGATGCGCGGGCCGGTCACGTACTCGCCGAACTCGGCGTTGTTCGAGATCGAGTAGTTCATGTTCGCGATGCCGCCTTCGTAGATCAGGTCCACGATCAGCTTCAACTCGTGCAGGCACTCGAAGTAGGCCATCTCGGGGGCGTAGCCCGCCTCGACCAGGGTCTCGAAGCCCGCCTTGATCAGCTCGACGGTGCCGCCGCACAGCACGACCTGCTCGCCGAACAGGTCGGTCTCGGTCTCTTCGCGGAAGTTGGTCTCGATGATGCCGGCACGGCCGCCGCCGATCGCCGCCGCGTAGGACAGCGCCAGGTTGCGGGCGTTGCCCGACTTGTCCTGGTGGATCGCGATCAGCATCGGCACGCCGCCGCCGGCCGCGTAGGTGGAGCGCACCGTGTGGCCCGGGGCCTTGGGCGCGACCATGACCACGTCGAGATCCTCACGGGGCACGACCTGGCCGTAGTGCACGTTGAAGCCGTGAGCGAAGGCGAGCGTGGCGCCCTTCTTGATGTTGGGCTCGATCTCGCGCTTGTAGACCTCGCCGATGTGCTCGTCGGGCATCAGCATCATGACGAAATCGGCGCCCTTGACCGCGTCCTTGATCTCGGCGGCCTCGAGCTTGGCCTTCTTGACCTTGTCCCACGACGGGCCGCCCTTGCGCACGCCGACGACGACCTTGCCGCCCGAATCGCTCAGGTTCAGCGCATGCGCGTGGCCCTGCGAGCCGTAACCGATGATGGCGACCTTCTTGCCCTTGATGAGCTTGATGTCGCAGTCCTTGTCGTAGAAAACCTTCATTCCTGCCTCTCCTGTTCAAACTGGTTTCAGACTTTCAGCACCCGCTCGCCGCGGGCGATTCCCGAGCTGCCGGTTCGCACCGTCTCGAGGATCGCGGCGCGGTCGAGCGCATCGATGAACGCGTCGAGCTTGGCGCCGTCGCCGGTGAGCTCGATCGTGTAGGTCTTGTCGGTGACGTCGATGATGCGGCCGCGGAAGATGTCCGCCATGCGCTTCATCTCGTCGCGCTCCTTGCCGGTGGCGCGGACCTTGATCAGCATCAGCTCGCGCTCGTTGTACGGGCTCTCGGTCAGGTCGACCACCTTGACCACGTCGATCAGCCGGTTCAGCTGCTTGGTGATCTGCTCGATCACCTCGTCGGAACCGGTGGTCACGATGGTCATCCGCGACAGCGACTTGTCCTCGGTGGGCGCCACGGTGAGCGACTCGATGTTGTAGCCGCGCGCGGAGAACAGCCCCACCACCCGCGACAGCGCCCCGGACTCGTTCTCGAGCAGGATCGAAACGATGTGTCTCATGTCGCCTCCTCAGAGATCTTCGGAACCGAGGAGCATCTCGGTCAGGCCCTTGCCGCCCTGGACCATCGGCCAGACGTTCTCGGTCTGGTCGGTGATGATGTCCAGGAACACCAGCCGGTCCTTGTACTTGCCGAAGGCGTCGCGCAGCGCAGGCTCGACGTCGGCCGGCTTGTCGATGCGCATGCCCACGTGGCCGTAGGCCTCGGCCAGCGCCACGAAATCGGGCAGCGCGTCCATGTAGGACTGCGAATAGCGGCTGCCGTACTCGATCTGCTGCCACTGCCGGACCATGCCCAGGTAGCGGTTGTTCAGGTTCACGATCTTCACCGGCAGGTCGTACTGCTTGCAGGTGGAGAGCTCCTGGATGCACATCTGGATGGAGCCCTCGCCGGTGACGCAGGCCACCTGCGCGTCGGGGTGCGCCATCTTCACGCCCATCGCGTAGGGCAGCCCCACGCCCATCGTGCCCAGGCCGCCGGAGTTGATCCAGCGGCGCGGCTTGTCGAAGCGGTAGAACTGGGCCGCGAACATCTGGTGCTGGCCGACGTCGGAGGTGATGAAGGCATCGCCCTTCGTGACTTCCCAGAGCTTCTCGACCACGAACTGCGGCTTGATCACCTCGTTGCTGCCCTTGTACTTCAGGCAGTCGCGCTTGCGCCACTCGTTGATCTGGGCCCACCAGCTGGACAGCGCCGCGGCGTTCGGCTTCTTGCCGGCCGCGAAGCTGTCCTCGAGCAGGCCGGTCAGCTCGATCAGGGTCTCCCGGACGTCGCCCACGATGGGCACGTCGACCTTGACCCGCTTGGAGATCGACGACGGATCGATGTCGATGTGGACGATCTTGCGCGGGTTCTGGGCGAAGTGCTTGGGATTGCCGATGACCCGGTCGTCGAAGCGCGCGCCGATGGCGATCAGCACGTCGCAGTGCTGCATCGCCATGTTGGCTTCGTAGGTGCCGTGCATGCCCGGCATGCCGACGTACTTCGAGTCGCTGGCGCGATAGCCGCCCAGGCCCATCAGCGTGTTGGTGACCGGATAGCCGAGCAGGTCGACCAGCTTGTTCAGCTCGGGCGCCGCATTGGCCAGGATCACGCCGCCGCCGGTGTAGACCATCGGCCGCTCGGCGCCGAGCAGCAGGCCGAGGGCCTTCTTGAGCTGGCCCTGGTGGCCGCGGGTGACCGGGTTGTACGAGCGCATCGAGACCGACTTCGGGTAGTCGAAGCGGCACTTGTTGCGGGTGACGTCCTTCGGGATGTCGACCAGCACCGGGCCGGGCCGGCCGCTGGCGGCGATGTGGAAGGCCTTCTTGATGGTGGTGGCCAGTTCCCTGACGTCCTTCACCAGGAAGTTGTGCTTGACGCACGGCCGCGTGATGCCGACCGTGTCGCACTCCTGGAAGGCGTCTTCGCCGATGGCGTGCGTGGGCACCTGGCCGGACAGGATCACCATCGGGATCGAGTCCATGTAGGCCGTGGCGATGCCGGTGACCGCGTTGGTGACCCCGGGGCCGCTGGTGACCAGGCAGACGCCGACCTTCTCGGTCGACCGGGAATAGGCATCGGCCGCGTGCACGGCCGCCTGCTCGTGCCGGACAAGGATGTGCTGGACCTTGTCCTGCTTGTAGATTTCGTCGTAGATGTAGAGGACCGCGCCGCCGGGATAGCCGAACAGGTGTTCGACCCCCTCTTCCTGCAGACAGCGGACCACGATTTCCGCGCCAGTGAGTTCCATTTGAAGTCCTTTCAAGACCCAGGGAAGCCCGCCCGTCGGCGCCATGGCGCGCGGCGCCGACCGGGATCGGAGCCAGAGGCCACGACGCAGACCTCGAACGGGGCCTGCGAGATTGATCGGATGCCCTTGCACGCCTCTCGTGAAGGCGCTCGGGGCAAGCGCGTCTTGTGCAAGGTTTGGCTGGTGCGCCGCGACTGCAAAGACAACGCCCCCTCTACGATGACGGCCAAAGCCACCAGCGGTCGAGGAGGCGGTTCGGGGTAGCCGGTCAGGATATCGCACCGCAACACGCCCGGTCAAGGCGAGGGCCCGGTCTGCTAGGATCGCGCAGGTTTCCCGGAATACCCGCCCACGAGCCCCCGCCCAAGAGCGTTTCCATCCGCGCCCGCCTGCCCGTCCGATGGCCAACCGCCAGGAACTGTCCGACTTTCTCGAATCGGCCGAACGCCGCGCCTTCCGGCAGGCGATGTTCGCGGTGAGGGACGAGAACGCGGCGCTGGACCTGGTCCAGGACGCGATGCTGCGGCTGGTCGAGAAGTACGGCGACCGTCCGCCGGCCGAACTGCCGCTGCTGTTCCAGCGCATCCTCCAGAACGCGGTCACCGACCATTTCCGCCGACAGAAGGTCCGCAACCTGTGGACCACACTGCTGTCGTCGCTGTCCGCCGACGGCGACGAGGAGGACGATCGCGACATCCTCGAGTCGCTGGAAGCCGACCCCACGACCAGCCTTGGGCGCAGCGGCGCGGTGCAGGTCGAGCGCGACCAGATCCTGGCGATCATCGACGAGGAAATCCGGAAACTGCCGGCGCGTCAACGGGAGGCCTTCCTGCTGCGTTACTGGGAAGACATGGACGTTGCCGAAACCGCGGCAATCATGGGCTGTTCCGAGGGCAGCGTGAAAACCCATTGCTCCCGGGCCAACCATGCGCTTGCCACCGCGCTGAAGTCCCGAGGCATCACCCCATGAACGAAACACGCTTCACATCATCCATCAGGCAGGCGCTGGACGAATCCGCGGAGCGGTTGCCGCTGCGCGTGTCCCATCGCCTCGAACAGGCTCGCAAGGCGGCGCTGGCCCGCGCGCCCGAGCGGGCGGCTGCCCAGGCGCCCGCCGGCAGTCCGGCCAGCCGACCGTTCGTCGGCCTGGCCACCGCCGGCGCGGGCGGGCCCTTGCCCGGCGGTGCGGTGCTGGGCGGCTGGGCGATGTCCAAGCGCGACGCCGATGCCTGCGATCGCGCCCCCTGCATGGCCTGGCGACTCGCCGCCATTGTGCTGCCCATGGCGGCATTGGTGGCCGGGCTCATCGCGTTCGCCGAGCTCGACGCCCAGCGCGACGCCGACGAGGTCGCCGAACTGGAGGCCGCCGTGCTGTCGGACGATGTCCCCATCGCGGCCTATGCGGATCGCGGCTTCGGCGTGTACCTGAAGAATTCCAAGCTGGCTGACGAATGACCGGGTTGCGACGCATTTCCGCTGCCGCCGGTCTGGCGGTGGCGGCGGCCCTGGTTCCGGCTGCCCCCTTCGCGCAGGCGACCGACGAGACACCCGCGGCGCCGGTGATTGCGCCGGCCAGCGAGGCTTCCGCGCCTTCCGCTGTTTCGCCTGCCCCTGCTTCGTCCCCCGACGACGTCGGCCAGCCGCCCGCGACGCGCGAACCCGGTGATGCCGGTGTCGCCGGCGGGATGCCGCAGCCCCCCGAGTCCTCCGCTTCCGCGTCGAACGCCGAGGCCGACCCTGCACGCACGGCCGAGCCGGCCCAAGCCGCGCAGGCCTCCGAATCCGCTCCGGCGGACGAGCCGAGCCAGAGTGTCGCGCCAGGCCAGCCCATCGAGCAGACCCCGGCCGCCGAGCCTGTCCTGAGCGGGGCACCGGCCCCTGGCGGCGATCCGGTGCCGGTCGCCGCGCCGAGCCAGACCGGAACGCCCGGCCAGGCCGCGGACCCCACCCAGGCCACCGAACCCGCCCAAACCGCCGAGCCCACGCAAGCCGCCGAACCCACGCGCGCCGCCGAAGCCGCCCCGGCCACCGACCCCGCGCAGGTCGCCGAACCCGCCCAGGCCTCCGAGCCGGGCCAGGTTCCGGAAGCGAGCCAGGCTGCCGAGGCCCCCCCGCCGGCGGAGCCGGCCCAGGCGTCGGTTCCGCGCGCGTCTGCCGAGCCCCCGCCCGCGTTCCAGGCGCCGCCCTTGCGCCCCTCCCTGCTGCCGCTCGCGCAGCCGCTTTGGAGCGCCCTGACCCGCTCGCAGCAGAGCGTCCTGCAGCCCTTCGAGGGTCAGTGGAACTCCTGGCCCACCGCCGAGAAGCGCCGCTGGCTGGCGCTGGCCGACCGGCTCCCGCGCATGGATGCCGAGAATCAGGCGCGCGCCCGGACGCGAATCGCCGAGTGGGCCGCCCTCACCCCCGAGCAGCAGCGGATCGCCCTGCGCAACTACCGGCTGGCCAAGCAGTTGCCGCCAGACGAGCGCAAGGCGCGGTGGGAGCGCTACAGCGAAATGACGCCTGAGCAGCAGCAGGTGCTGCGCGCCAGCGGCTGGACCAGCAATACCGCCGCG
The DNA here is from genome assembly GCA_001724315.1 of Lautropia sp. SCN 70-15. Classification (GTDB taxonomy): domain Bacteria; phylum Pseudomonadota; class Gammaproteobacteria; order Burkholderiales; family Burkholderiaceae_E; genus Zeimonas. Next base: position 8,021 of record MEEC01000042.1, read on the forward strand.
CGGCACGCCGGCGCTCGAACCGGCCTGGCCAAGGAAGCCGCCCAGCCCCTGGCGCCGCTGCAGCAGCCGAGAGCAAGGGCCACCAACTGATGCCGGCGGCCGATCCCTGGCGCCGGCTGATGGGCATTGCCTACGAATCGATCATCCTGTTCGGGGTGCTCTGGTTCGCCGACTACGCCTTTTCCGCGCTGACCCAGTTCAAGGGGCATCCGGGTCCGCTGCGCACCGCCTTCCAGGTGTTCACGCTGCTCGTGCTGGCAGCCTACTTCACCGGATTCTGGGCCCTCGGCAGGCGCTCGCTGCCGATGAAGACCCTGTCCCTGCTGGTGCTCGACAGGCAGGACCGCCCGCTGAGCTACGCCCGCGCGCTCGGCCGCTTCGCGGCCGCCACCGCGCTGTGGCTGGTCGCACTGGCCGCCGGCTACTACCTGTCCGGCTGGCTCTACCTGCTGGCGCTGGTGCCCTTCGCGTGGACCCTGTTCGACCGCGACCGGCGCGCGCTCTACGACGTGATCGCCGGCACCCGGCTGGTCAGGCGGGCGCCGGATGCCGGGATGAAGTCGGTGGACGTCTAAGGAAGGGAAGGGAGAAGGGGGAAGGAGAAAAGACGAAACCGGCAGCGGGCGACGCGGGGTGAGCGGGGTCACGCGCCGCCGGGTGCCCACCAGCGGCGGGTGGCGTCGGCAATCGCGGCGATGGCTCGGGGGGCATCGTCGACGATGGCGCCGAAGCGGATGAAGCCGTGCAGCATGCCGGGCATGCGCAGGACTTCGGCGGGAGCGCCCTGCTCGGTCAGCCGCCTGGCCAGCGCTTCGCCTTCGTCGCGCAGGATGTCGCAGCCGGCAGTGATCACCAGCGACGGCGGCAGCCCGCCCAGGTCGTCGGCCAGCGCCGGCGACAGGTCGGGGTGCGTGGGTGCGATGGGCGCGTCGCCCAGGAACTGTTCCCAGAACCAGGCCATCTGCGCCCGCGACAGGTAGAACCCCTCGCCGAAGGCCTTCACCGACCCGCTGTCGAGCCGACGATCCGCCACCGGATAGATCAGCGCCATTCCGGCGGGCAGCGGCTGCCCGGCCGCCTTGAGCCAGCGCGTGGCGGTGACCGCCAGGTGGCCGCCCGCGCTGTCGCCCGACACGACGATCTTCGCCGGGTCGAGACCGAATGCCGCGGCCTCGTCGCGCAGGTAGCGCAGCGCGCGCACCGAGTCGACGATGGCCCCCGGGAAACGGGTCTCCGGCGACAGGCGATAGCCGACCGAGAACACCTGCGCATCGCAGGCGAGCGCGAGGTCCCTGCACAGGGTGTCGTAGGTGTCGAGCGTGCCCTGCACCCATCCGCCGCCATGCAGGTAGACGATGGCGCGATCGGCGCCTGGCCGGGGCACGAAGCGGCGCAGCGGGATCTCGGGGCAATCCGCCGCCTCGAAGGCCTCTCCCTGCGGCGAGCGAAGGCCGGCATAGCGGCCTGCCGGCACCGTAAGGTCGGCCACCTGGGCCACCTCGCGCTTCGGGCCGCAAACCCACTCGGTCAGCGCGGCATGGCCGGCACGCGCGCCCTCGGGCGTGAAGGCCCTGGGCGGGGCCGGCAGCCGGGCCAGGAGCTCGGCGGACTGGGGGTGCAGGGTCTCGCTCATCGCGTTCAGGCCTTCACGCAGTCGACGTAGTACCGATCGACGCCGTCGCCGCCCTTCTCGATCACCAGGCCGTGCACGTCGGTGTAGAAGCCGGGGAACTTCGCGTTGAAGGTGCGCGCGAACTTCAGGTACTCGACGATGGACTTGTTGAAGCGCTCGCCCGGGATCAGCAAGGGAATGCCCGGCGGGTACGGCGTGACCAGCATGGTCGTGATGCGGCCCTCGAGCTCGTCGATGGGCACGCGGTCCACGTTCCGGTGGGCCAGGCACTCGTAGGCCTCGGACGGCTTCATGGCCGGCTGCATGTTCGACAGGTACATTTCGGTGGTCACGCGCGCGATGTCGTGCGCGCGGTACTGCTCGTGAATGCGCTGGGCCAGGTCGCGCAGGCCCACCCGCTCGTACGAGGGATGCGCCTGGACGAACTCGGGCATCACGCGCCACAGCGGCTGGTTGTTGTCGTAGTCGGTCTTGAACTGCTGCAGCTCGGTGACCAGCGTGTTCCAGCGCCCCTTGGTGATGCCGATCGTGAACATCACGAAGAAGGAGTACAGGCCGGTCTTCTCGACCACCACGCCGTGCTCGGCGAGATACTTGGTGACGATCGAGGCCGGGATGCCCCAGTCGTCGAACTTGCCTTCGATGTCCAGGCCCGGGGTCACGATCGTGGCCTTGATCGGGTCGAGCATCGTGAAGTTCTCGGCCAGCTTGCCGAAGCCGTGCCAGCGGTCCTCGGAGCCGAGGAACCAGTCCTCTCGGTGGCCGATGCCGGTGTCGACCAGATCGTTCGGTCCCCAGACCTTGAACCACCAGTCGTTGCCGTACTCCGCGTCGACCTTGCGCATGGCCCTGCGAAACTCGAGCGACTCGAAGATCGACTCCTCGACCAGCGCGGTGCCGCCGGGCGGCTCCATCATCGCCGCGGCCACGTCGCAGGACGCGATGATCGCGTACTGCGGGCTGGTGGACGTGTGCATCAGGAAGGACTCGTTGAAGCGGTAGCTGTCGAGCTTGGTGGTCTCGGAGTCCTGCACCAGGATCTGCGAGGCCTGCGACAGGCCTGCGAGCAGCTTGTGCGTGGACTGCGTGGAGAAGACCATCGCGTCCTTGCTGCGCGGCCGGTTCGGGCCGATCGCGTGGTACTCGTGATAGAAGGGATGGAAGGTGGCGTGCGGCAGCCAGGCCTCGTCGAAGTGCAGGTTGCCGATGTAGTCGCCCAGCGTCTTCTTGATGGTTTCCACGTTGTAGATCACGCCGTCGTAGGTGGACTGCGTGATCGTCATGATGCGCGGCCGCGCGGTCTTGTCCTTGATCAGCGGGTTGGCGTCGATCTTTCGCTGGATGTTGGCCGGCTCGAACTCTTCCTTGGGAATGGGCCCGATGATCCCGTAGTTGTTGCGGGTGGGCGTGAGGAAGATCGGCACCGTGCCGGTCATCATGATCGCGTGCAGGATCGACTTGTGGCAGTTGCGGTCCACCAGCACCACGTCGTTGTTGCCCACCGCCGAGTGCCAGACGATCTTGTTCGAGGTCGAGGTGCCGTTGGTGACGAAGAACAGGTGGTCGGTGTTGAAGATCCGAGCCGCGTTGCGCTCCGAGGCCGCCACCGGGCCGGTGTGATCGAGCAGCTGGCCGAGCTCGTCGACCGCGTTGCAGACGTCGGCGCGCAGCATGTTCTCGCCGAAGAACTGGTGGAACATCTGTCCCACCGGGCTCTTCAGGAAGGCCACCCCGCCCGAGTGGCCGGGGCAGTGCCAGGAGTAGGAGCCGTCGTGAGCGTAGTTGACCAGCGCCTTGAAGAAAGGCGGCGCCAGCGACGACAGGTAGTTGTTCGCCTCGCGGATGATGGTGCGGGCCACGAACTCCGGCGTGTCCTCGAACATGTGGATGAAGCCGTGCAGCTCCCGCAGGATCTCGTTGGGCACGTGCTGCGAGGTGCGGGTCTCGCCGAACAGGAAGATCGGGATCTCGGCATTGCGCCGCCGGGTCTCGGCGATGAACTTGCGAAGCTCCTGGATGGCGGTGCTCTCTGCGCCGTCTTCGCCGATTTCCTCGTCGTCGATCGACACGATGAAGGCCGAGGCCCGGGCGGCCTGGTTGGCCACCATCGACACGTCGATGTAGGTGAAGCCGCCGACCACTTCCCAGCCCTGCTCCTCGATGGCCTTGGCCAGCGCCCGGATGCCCAGGCCGCTGGCGGAATCGGAGCGCCAGTCTTCGTCGATGATGACAACGGGGAAACGGAACTTCATCGCGGTGGTCCAGGCAGAAATGGGGACGGCGGCGCCGCGGCCGGGCGCCGGGAAAAACGGAAGTAAAACACAAATGGCGGCGGGGCCGGGTTCAGGCGGCGAGCGGTCGATCCGCTAAGCGCGGCGCGGTCGTTCGCCGAACATTTCGCCGATGGCGTCGGCTGCCAGGCTGTCGAAATCGTCGGGGATTTCGATCGCGCCCTTCAGCGAACCGAACCGCAAGGCGGGACGAGGCCGACAGGCAACGAGCCGGGCGAGCGGGCGGCCCGCCTTGGCAATGACGATCGTCTCGCCACGGGCGGCACGCTGGACGAGCGACGAGAGATGGGTCTTCGCCTCGCCGAGTTCGACTACGAGATCGTCGCTCATCGTTTCGGAAAGAATCCCCTCCCAGGTCATACCGTTCGTGACATCATTTCCAGATCATGCAGGATTGGCAGAAAAGCAGATCGCTGGGAGCCGTCATGAGTTCCGTTTCGCCTCGTCGGCAGTTCGAATTCGTCGAGCGCGGGCTTGCCGCCGCCGAGGAGGCTCGCGCACGGAACTGCTATGTCTGCGCCCGGACGGTGCTGCGTCGGCTCCGCAAGCAGCTCGACGCCGCAAAGCAGGCCACGATCCCAACGGTTCGCCACCAGCGCGAAGACGACTTCCTCTGATCAGGCCGCGAACTCCCTGAGCAGGCGGCCCGGAAGCTTCCCCGGCCCCGTTCCTTTCGCAGCGGCACTGCCCGCAGCTACGACCGCCGGCTCCAGCCCCTCGGCCCCGGCCACCCTGACCCCGTTCACCCACACCCCGTGCACGCCGATGGCCGGCGTGGTCAACCGCGCGCTGCCGCCCGGCAGGTCGAACACGCGCTGCTTGGGGCCGCGATTCACGGTGACCGGATCGAACAGCAGCAGGTCGGCCCAGGCACCGGGCGCGATCCGGCCGCGGCCCTGGATGCCGAACAGGTCGGCGGGTTCGCTGGTCAGCTTGCGAACCGCCTCGGGCAGGGACAGCACGCCGCGATCGCGCACCCAGTGACCCAGCAGGTGGAGACCGAAGCCGGCGTCGTTGAAGAAGGTCAGGTGCGCGCCGGCATCCGACAGCGACACCAGGCTGGCCGGGTGGCGCAGCATGCGGCCCACCGCTTCTTCGTCGGAATTGAGCAGCACCGCCGAGAACACGGTGTCGAGGTCCTCGGACAGCGCCAGGTCGAGCATGAAGTCCAGCGGGTCGGCACCCGCCTCGGCCGCCAGCTCGGCGATCGTGCGGTGCTCGAAGTGCCGGTTGCGCTCCTGCTTGACCTCGACCACCTGCACCTTGTGCCACTCACCATTGAACAGGCGGAACACCGCCGGTGAGGCGATCTCGGCGCGCACCGCGTCGCGGAAGGCCTTCTCGGACAGCTTGGCCTTGAAGGCCTCGCCCTTCAGCGACAGCGCCGGCTTCCAGGACGCGAGCCCCTCGACCGGGTAGGGCGAATGCATCGTGAAGTCGTTGGTCAGCGGACAGGGTGAGATGGCGCCGATCATGCGCCGGCCGCGCCGGCGGGCGGCCTCGATCGCGTCCAGGTCGGCGAACACCGCGCCGGGGTTCGTGCTGTTGTGGAGCAGCGCCGCGACCACCACCGGCCGGCCGCTGTCGGCCGCCAGCTTCTCCAGGAAGTCGATCTTCGTGTGACCGCCCTTGGTCAGCATGAACAGGCCGTGTCCGACCTCCTTCAGGCTGGTGACCAGCGAGTGCAGCTCATCGTCGGTCGCCAGCCGCGACGGCATGGGCAAACCGCCCTCGCCGTTGTGGGCCGGCGAGGTCGACGTGGCGAAGCCGATCGCGCCGGCTTTCATCCCTTCGAGCACCAGCTCGCGCATGCGGGAGATTTCGTCGGGCGTGGCGGCGCGTCTGGGCGCGTCCTCGCCCATCACGAAGGTGCGCAGCGAGGAATGCCCCACGAAG
>MEEC01000043.1 GCA_001724315.1 Lautropia sp. SCN 70-15
GCTCGAGATGCTGCTGCTGAGCGCCGGCCGGCTGGCCGAAGCCGAGCCGCTGCTCGCCGCCCGGCTGGAGCGCGCGCGCACCGAAGGCGGCCTGCCCGAGGCCTACGGCGGACTTCAGCGCGCGCTCGCCAGGGCGAGCGACCGCGCCGCCGCGCTGGCGATGCTCGAACGGCTGGCCACCGCCGACGCCGGCGTGCCGCAGGCTCGCCTCGCCCTGGCCGCGCAGGCCGCGGCGGCCGGCGACGGCGCGCGCGCCGCCCTCGAGGCGAAGACCTCGGTGGAGCTCGCGCCCGAGGACGAATCGATCGCAGTGGCCGCCGCCCAGCACATCGCCGAAGGCGAGGCCCGGCCCGACGGCGCGATCGCGCTGCTCCAGGGCTTCGTCGCCCGCAAGCCCGACTCGCTCGAGGCGCGCTTCGCGCTGGCCAGGCTGCTCGCCTCGGCCGAGCGCAACGACGAGGCGCGGGCCCAGTTCGAGGCGGCGCTGAAACAGCAGCCGCAGAACCCGGCCATCCTCTTCTCGCTGGCGCAGCTCGCCTGGCAGGCCAAGCAGCCCGAGGCCGCGGAGTCCTACCTGAAGCGCTACATCGAGCTGCCCGAGACCGTCCAGCGCAACGACAACCCGGCCTGGCTCTTCCTCGGCCAGATCGCCGAGAGCGCCGGCCGGACCGACGAGGCGATCGCCCGCTACGCGAACGTGCGGCGCGGCGAGCAGTTCATGCCGGCGCTGATCCGCCGCGCCCTGCTGGTCGCCCGCCAGGGCGGGCTCGACGACGCGCGCCAGCTGCTGCGCGAGACCACCGTGTCGACCAACCGCGAGCGGGTCCAGCTGATCTCCGCCGAGGCGCAGCTGCTGCGCGAGAGCCGCCGCTACGACGAGGCGCTCGCGTTTCTCGGCAAGTCGCTCGAGCGCCTGCCGGAGAATCCGGACCTGCTCTACGACCACGCGATGGCCGCCGAGCGGGTCGACCGGCTCGACCTGATGGAAGGCAGCCTGCGCAAGCTGATGTCGCTTCGCCCCGACCACGCGCACGCCTACAACGCGCTCGGCTACACCTTCGCCGACCGGAACATCCGCCTCGAGGAGGCCCAGCAGCTGATCGAGAAGGCGCTGGAGCTGCGCCCCGACGACGCCCACATCCTCGACAGCATGGGCTGGGTGCGCTACCGCCGGGGCGACCTGCCGGGCGCGATCGACTATCTTCGCCGGGCCTGGCAGGCCAGCCCCGAGGCAGAGATCGCGATCCACCTGGGCGAGGTGCTGTGGGTGAGCGGCGAGCGCGACGAGGCCCGGCGCCTGTGGCGCGAAGCGCGCAAGCTCGAGCCCGACAGCGAAACCCTGCGCGACACGCTGGCGCGGCTGGGGGCCGAACTGTGAGGGGCGCCCCGCGATGACCGGCCGACGGGCCGCGCTCGGCTGGCTGGCCGCGCTGCCGCTGTTCGCGGCCGGCTGCGCCACGCCCGGCTCGCCGCCCGCGCCGCTGCCGGCGTCCTTCGAACCCAGCCGATGGGCCGGGCGCTTCGCGGTCACGATGACCGAGCCCGGCGCCGAGCCGCGAGTGGAGCGCGCGAGCGGCCGCTTCGTCATCGAGTCCCGGCCCGGCGCAACGCTGCTCGAACTGTTCTCCCCGCTCGGCCAGACCATGGCAACCGCCTCGCTGCAGGGCGACCGCGCCGAGCTGCTCACCTCCGAGGGGCGGCGTTACGAGGCCGCATCGGCCGAGGATCTCACCGAGCAGGTCTTCGGCTGGCGAATGCCGGTGGGCGACCTGCCCCGCTGGCTGCGCGGGCGTCTCGCCAACCCCAGCGAGACCTCGGACGGTCGCCCGGCGGCCGGCACCGAGCGCGGCTGGGCCATCCGGCTCGACGACTGGCGCCCGGCCGGCCCCGCGCGCCTGAACCTGGACTGGCCTGCCGCCCCGAACGGCAGGCTCGAGATCAACCTGAAGCTGATCGTCGACGACGCCTCCTGAGCGCGCCCTTCCATGATCGAAGAACTGCGCAACCTTCCCGCCCCGGCCAAGCTGAACCTGTTCCTGCACGTCACCGGGCGACGGCACGACGGCTACCACCTGCTCGAGACCGTCTTCGACATGGTCGATCTCTGCGACCGGCTCACGCTGCGGGTGCGCAACGACGGGGCGCTGATCCGTCGCGACACGCTGCCGGGCGTCACGCCGGAGCAGGACCTCCCGGTGCGCGCCGCGCGCCTGCTGGCCGAGGAAACCGATTGCCGGCTCGGGGTGGACATCGCCATCGACAAGCGCATCCCGATGGGCGCCGGCCTGGGCGGCGGCAGCTCCGACGCCGCCACGATGCTGCTCGGGCTCAACCGCCTGTGGGACCTTCGCCTGACCCGACGCCAGCTGATGCGGCTCGCCGTCCGGCTCGGCGCCGACGTGCCCTTCTTCGTGTTCGGGCGCACCGCCTACGCCACCGGGATCGGCGAGAAGCTGCAGGCCCTGCCGCTGCCGCCGGCGCTTCACGTGATCGTCGTCCCGCCGGTCCCGGTCTCCACCGCGGGCGTGTTCTCGGCGCCCGGTTTGACACGCGACACGAAACCCCTCACAATCTCAGGTCTTTCGCGAGAGAGTTCCGCTCGTCGCGGAAGAAACGACCTGGAGCCGGTCGTCTGCGCTGCCAATCCGGCGGTGGCAGCGGCGCTTTCGGCTCTCGGGCAGGCTGCCAAGCATGTCGGTCTCGATGCCGGTTCGGCTCGAATGACAGGCTCCGGATCCTGCGTGTTTCTTCCGGTACCCGACGAATCGGTCGCGGCCTCGATCCAGCAGGATCTGTCGCGGCGCCGGAACGGCTCGGCCGAGCCGATCGGAGACGTCGTCGTCGCCCGCTCGCTGGCCAGGCATCCGCTCTCGGACTGGGCTTTTGCCCCGGGTGACTGAAACCGGCCGTCAGGCCGGCGAATGCCACCCGCGGTCAGAATGCTGGGGAGTAGCCAAGTTGGTTAAGGCACCGGATTTTGATTCCGGCATGCGAGGGTTCGAATCCTTCCTCCCCAGCCACCTCTCAAAAACCTCGAGTCGACCATGCTTCACGGTTACCGTCGTAACGCCGACGTCGTGAGTCCGGAAGGTCTGATGATCTTCACGGGCAACGCCAACCCGAAACTGGCGGCCGAGGTCGCGAAGCACCTCCAGCTCCAGCTGGGCCGCGCCACCGTCGCACGCTTCTCCGACGGCGAGGTCAATGTCGAGATCCTCGAGAACGTCCGCGGGAAAGACGTCTTCGTGCTGCAGCCCACCTGCGCGCCCACGAACGACAACCTGATGGAGCTGATCCTGATGGTCGACGCGCTCAAGCGCTCGTCGGCCGGCCGGATCACCGCCGCGGTGCCCTACTTCGGCTATGCCCGCCAGGACCGCCGGGTGCGCTCGATGCGCGTCGCGATCAGCGCCAAGGTGGTCGCGAACATGCTCGAGACCGCGGGCGTCGACCGCGTGCTGACCATGGACCTGCACGCCGACCAGATCCAGGGCTTTTTCGACATCCCGGTCGACAACATCTACGCCGCGCCGCTGCTGCTGGCCGACGTGCACCAGCAGCAGTTCGACGACGTGCTGGTGGTCTCGCCCGACGTGGGCGGCGTGGTGCGCGCCCGCGCGCTGGCCAAGCGGCTCGATTGCGACCTGGCCATCATCGACAAGCGCCGGCCCAAGGCCAACGTGGCCGAGGTGATGAACATCATCGGCGACGTCGCCGGCCGCACCTGCGTGATCATGGACGACATCGTCGACACCGCGAATACGCTGGTCAAGGGCGCCGCGGCGCTCAAGGCGCACGGCGCCAAGCGGGTGATCGCCTACTGCACGCACGCGGTGCTGTCGGGCGGCGCGATCGCCCGGATCGGCGACCCGGCCCTCGACGAGCTGGTCGTCGTCGACACGATCCCGCTGTCCGATGCCGCGCGCGAGTGCGGCAAGATCCGCCAGCTGTCCTGCGCGCAACTGATGGCCGAGACCATCCTGCGGATCAACCGCGCGGACTCGGTGTCCTCGCTCTTCGTTGACTGATTCCCGGCGATCGCGGCGGGCCCCCGGGCGGGGCCTGAGCGACCGCTCCCGTTTTTTGGCGTCCGGCGCCTCATGGCTGCCGGACAATTCGAGACGCCCCGTCGTTCTGGTCGCGGACCCGGGGCAAACATTGAAAGGAAATGACGATGAAAGTCGTTGCAACATCCCGCAAGGAGCAGGGTTCGAGTGCGAGCCGCCGCCTGCGCCGTGCCGGTCAGGTCCCCGGAATCGTCTACGGCGGGAACGTCGAGCCGACCGCGGTCGCGATCGAGCACAATCCGCTGTATCACTCGCTGCGCGTCGAGGCCTTCCACTCGTCGATCCTCGACATGGAGCTCGACGGCAAGACCGAGCAGGTCCTGCTGCGCGATGTCCAGTGGCACCCGTACAAGCCGGTGGTCATGCACATCGATTTCCAGCGCGTCGCCGCCGGCGAGAAGATCACCGTGAAGGTGCCGCTGCACTTCGTGAACCAGGAGATCTCCCCGGCGGTCAAGCTGTCGGCGGCGATCGTCGGCCACGTGGTCAACGAGATCGAGATCACCTGCCTGCCGAAGGACCTGCCGAGCTTCATCGAGGTCGACCTGTCGAACCTGGAAACCACCCAGACCGTCCACGCCAACGACATCAAGCTGCCGGCCGGCGTGAGCCTGGCCCAGCACGGCGGCGAGAACCCCGCCATCGTGACCGTCACCGTCCCGGCTGGCGCCAAGGGCGAGGAAGGCGAGGAAGCGAAGTAATCCGGAACCTGCACGGCCGGCGCTGCTCGCGCAACCGGCCGCGCAACACGGAAAATGGCGCCGCCGGCACGGGGCGCATGGGGCCTGTTCACACTACGATCGTCCCTGCGTAGTGTGAACAGGCCCTCGGGGCCCGGCTTGTTCCGGGCCCTTTTCATTTGGACCGATGATGAACCCTGAAGCAGACCGACTCTGGCGCGGGCCGCGCTGGGCGCTGGCCGCCCTGCTCGCCACGCTGGGCATGCTCGGGCCGTTCTCGATCGACACCTACCTGCCGGCCTTCTCCGGCATCGCGGCCTCGATCGGCGCGACGCCGGTCGAGATGCAGCAGACGCTGTCCGCCTACCTGTTCGGCTTCGCGCTGATGAACCTCTTCCACGGGGCGCTTTCGGACAGCTTCGGCAGGCGTCCGGTGGTGCTGGTCGCGGTCGCGGTCTTCGCGGCCGCGTCGGTCGGCTGCGCGCTCGCCTCCGGCATCGGGCAGCTGGTCTTCTTCCGCACGCTGCAGGGACTCTCGGCCGGCGCCGGCATGGACACGATCGCCGGCGCGCTGGCCGCCGAGAAGGCCGCCCGCCGACGCCCAGCGCGTGATGTCGCAGGTCACGATCTACTTCGGCGTGGCGCCGGCGATCGCGCCGATCATCGGCGGCTGGCTGTTCGTGCACGCGGACTGGCACGCGATCTTCTGGTTCCTGGCGGCGATCGCCGGGGCGCTGTGGCTGTCGGTCTGGCGCTTCCTGCCCGAGACCCTGCACCCCAGCCAGAAGCAGCCCTTCGAGGCCGGCCACCTGTTCCGCGGCTACCTGCAGTTGGGCGCCGACCCGCGCTTCATCCTGCTGGCGCTGGCCAGCGGCGTGCCCTTCAACGGGCTCTTCCTCTACGTGCTGTCGGCGCCGGCCTTCCTGGGCGGGCACCTGGGGCTGGGCCCCACCGAGTTCTTCTGGTTCTTCGTGCTCACGATCAGCGGGATCATGGGCGGCGCCTGGGTCAGCGGGCGCATGGCGGGGCGAATCCCGAGGCGGCGCCAGGTGCGCCACGGCTTCGTCATCATGTTCGCGATGGCCGGCGTCAACCTGGCCGCGAACCTGCTGTTCGACCCCCACGTGTCCTGGGCGCTGATCCCGATCGCGCTGTTTGCCTTCGGCTGGTCGCTGAACGTGCCGGTGGTCACGCTGATGGTGCTGGACCTCTACCCGGCCCGGCGCGGCATGGCTTCCTCGCTGCAGTCCTTCGTGGCCAGCGCGGCCAACGGCGTGGTGGCCGGCGTCATCGCGCCGATGGTCATGCACTCGACCGTGGCCATGGCCTGGATGGCGCTGGCGATGCTGGGCGTCGGGCTCGGCGCCTGGCTCTGGCTCCGGCACCGCTGGCCGGACACGATCCGCTTCGAGGGTTGAAATGAACGGAATACGAATGATCGTGGGCCTCGGCAACCCCGGGCCCGAGCACGAAGAGGACCGGCACAACGCCGGCTTCTGGTTCGTGGAGGCCGTGGCCCGCGCCCACGGCGGGAGCTTCTCGAACGAAACGAAGTTCTTCGGCCGGGTCGCCCGCGCGCGCATCGGCCACGAGCAGGTCTGGCTGCTCGAGCCCACGACCTACATGAACCGGTCCGGCCTCGCGGTGGCCGCGCTGGCAGGCTTCTACCGGATCGCGCCCGAGCAGATCCTGGTCGCGCACGACGAGCTCGACCTGCTGCCCGGCCAGGTCAAGCTCAAGCAAGGCGGCGGCAGCGCAGGCCACAACGGCCTGAAGGACATCACCGCGAAGCTGGGCGGGCCCGGCTTCTGGCGCCTGCGCCTGGGCATCGGCCATCCGCGCAGCCTGCAGCTGAACCAGCAGGTGGCCGACTTCGTGCTGCACCGGCCCAGCCGCGAAGACCGGCAGGCGATCGACGAGCAGATCGACCGGGCGCTGGCTTGCCTGCCCGACGCGGTGGCCGGGCACTTCGAGGCGGCCACGATGAAGCTGCACACCCGGGGGTGAGCCCCCGGGCCGAGCCCCTCAGGCGCCCTTGAACTCGGGCTTGCGCTTCTCCATGAAGGCGCGGGTACCCTCGCGATAGTCTTCGCTGACCATGCAGGCCGCGATCGCGGCTTCGGCCGCCGCCATGTCGCGATCGCCGGGGTCGCGGATCAGCTGGTTGACCGTCTTCTTGAGCGCGCGCAGCGTGAGCGGCGCGTTCTCGGCCACGTTGGCACACCACTCGTCGACCATCTGGTCGAAGCTCTCGGCCGGCGCCGTGCGGCTCACGAAGCCCATCCGCACCGCATCCTCGGCGCCGAAGATGCGCGCCGAGAAGAAGATGTCCATCGTGTTCTGCAGGCCGAACACGTCGAGGAAGCGGCGCACGCCGATCGCGTTGTAGCCCAGGCCGAGCCGGCCGGCCGGCATCCGGAAGCGCGCGTCGTCACGCGCGAAACGGATGTCGCAGGCCGCCGCCAGGCCAAGCCCGCCGCCGAAGCAGATGCCGCGGATCTTCGCGATCACCGGCTTGCTGCAGCGGGTCGGCGCCACGTAGGCGGCTTCCACCGACTCGCCGTACCTGTCCTTGCGTTCCCCGCCGCTGCGCTCGGTCTCGAACTGCGAGATGTCCGCGCCCGACACGAAGGCCTTGTCGCCGTCGCCCTCGATGACGACCAGCCTGACCTCGGGGTCGGCATCGTGCTGCTCGAGCGCCTTGGGCAGCGCCGCCCACATGTCGGTGGACATCGCGTTGTACTTGGCGGGGTTCGAGATGATGACGCGGCCGATCGGGCCGTCGCGCCTGACGATCAATTCGGGCATTGCCTTCTCCAGTGTTCGTTCGTGTTGTGCCGGCGTGCGCGGAATTCCTCCCGCGCGAGCCGGCCGTTCAGTTGCCCACGCCGGAAGCGAGCGTCAGCTCGCGCTGCGCCGCGCCGTCGGCCTCCACCCAGCGCTTGAACTCGGCAGGGGACTCGGAGGGTGCGGGGCCGTTGCCCGAGCCTTCGAGCTTGGCGCGCAGGGCCGGATCGGCCAGCACCTTGCGGCTCGCCTCGAAGAGCCGGTTCACGATCGGCTCAGGCAGGCCGGCCGGCCCGAACAGGCCGAAGGAGAACGAGTACTCGTAGTCCTTGACGCCGCCCTCGGCGACCGAAGGCAGCTCGGGGAACATCGGCGAGCGCTCGGCCGTGGTCACCGCGATGACCTTCAGTCGGCCGGCCTTGGCCAGCGGCAGCACCGAAGGCGGCGTCGCGAAGCTGATCTGGGTCTCGCCCGCGACGATGCCCTGCAGCGCCGCCGCGCCGCCCTTGTAGGGGATGTGGACGATGTCGACGCCCGCCCGCTTGGTGAAGAGCAGGCCGGGAAGATGCGTGCCGCCGCCCATCCCGGAAGACGCGTAGTTCAGCTTGCCGGGCTCGGCCTTGGCCTTGGCCACGAGCTGGGCGACGTTGTCGACCCCGAGCTCGTTCGACACCGCGACCAGCAGCGGCGCGGTCGTCCAGCGCGTGATCGGGGTGAAGTCCTTGCCGCCGTACTTGAAGTCCTTGTAGATGACCTGCAGGCTGCCGTAAGCGCTGCTGTTGTTCATGAAAAGCGTGTAGCCGTCGGGCGCCGCCCCCGCCACCATGCCGGCGGCGATCGTCGTGCCGGCGCCGGGCTTGTTCTCCACGATCACCGGCTGGCCGAGCTCGCGGGACAGCGCCTCGGCCACCGGGCGGGCGACCGCGTCGGCCCCGCCGCCCGGCGGAAAGCCGATCACCAGGCGGATCGGTTTCTCGGGCCAGGCCTGGGCGCCCGCGATCGCGGCCTGCACGGCAAGCGCCAGGCCCAGTGCGATCTTCGTCTTCTTCATCTTCGTCTCTCTCGTTGGTGAACGGGTAATCGGTTGCGTATCGGGCTGCGTGCCCGCCAGATGGCTGCGGGCCCGCCAGATGGCTGCGGGCCCGCTAGATCACGCCTTCGGCGCGCATCCGTGCGATCTCGGCGTCGTCGTAGCCGGCCTCGCGCAGGACCTCGTCGGTCTGCTCGCCCCAGTAGGGCGCGGCGGTGACGACCGCCGCCGGCGTGCGCGACAGCGTCACCGGCTGGGTGATCACGCGGATCGGCTTGCCGTCCGAGGTGTGCGTTTCCTCGACCACGCCGAGGTGCCGGATCTGCTCGTCCTCGACCATCTGCGGCACGGTGTAGACCGGCCCGCAGGGCACCCCTGCGGCATTCAGCGTGTCGACCCAGTGGCCGACGGTGTTCGTGGCGAACACCTCGTCGAGCGCGGCATTGAGCCGGGCCCGGTTCTTCACGCGCAGCTTCTCGTTGGCCCAGTCCGGATCGTCGACCCACTCGGGCCGGCCGATCGTGTTGCACAGCCTGATCCAGGTGCCCTGCCCCGACGCGCCCAGATTCAGCTCGCCGTCGGCCGCGCGGAACATTCCCATCGGCGAGCTGGTCGGGTGGTCGTTGCCCGCCCGCAGCGGCTCCTCGCCCTCGTTCAGGTAGCGCGCGACCTGGAAATCCATCATGGCCACCTGCGAGTGCAGCAGCGAGGCATGCACCCACTGGCCCTCGCCCGAGCGCTCGCGATCGCGCAGCGCCACCAGGATGCCGATCGCCGCGTACAGGCCGGTGCTCGAGTCGGCCACCGCGATGCCGGCGCGGATCGGGCCGGTCTCCGGAAAACCGGTCACCGCCATCAGGCCACCCATGCCCTGGACGATCTGGTCGAAGCCCGGGCGCTTGGCATAAGGGCCGTCCTGGCCGAAGCCCGAGATGCTCGCCAGGATGATCCGCGGGTTGATCGCCTTCAGCGACGCGTAGTCCACCCCGAGCCGCGCCTTGACGTCGGGCCGCCAGTTCTCGACCACGATGTCGGCATCCTTCACCAGCCGCTTGAACACCTCCAGGCCCTCGGGCTTCTTGAGGTTCAGCGTCAGCGCCCGCTTGTTGCGGTTGAGGTTCTGGAAGTCGCCGCCCAGGCGATTGCCCGCGAACATGCCCTCGTTCGGGTCCACGCCCGGCGGCGGCTCGATGCGGATCACGTCGGCGCCGAAGTCGGCGAGCATGCGCACGCAGGTGGGGCCGGCCCGCACCCGGGAGAGGTCCAGCACACGCAGGCCCTCGAGCGCGCGCGACGCAGTGATCTTCGCCATCCCCCTCACTCCTTGATATCCGATGAAGCGTTATAAATATATTTTTGGAGATTGACAATATTCAAAGGATGAAATAAAAAATTCGCATGAAGGCCAGCGAGCGAATCCGGAACAGCATCGAGTCGCAGATCCGCTGCGGCGCGTTGCTGCCGGGCGACCCGGTGGACGAAGAGCGGCTGATGACGGAGTTCGGCGTCTCCCGCACGCCGGTTCGCGAAGCGCTGCTGCAGCTGCGTGCCGCCGAGATGGTGACCGCGCTGCCGCGCGGCGGCGCGGTGGTATCCAAGCTCGACGTGTCGCAGCTCTTCGCCATGTGGGAACTGCTCGCCGACCTCGAAGGCCTGGCCGCCCGCTATGCCTGCGCCCGGATGTCGAAGCCGGAACGCCAGGCGCTCGCCGACCTGCACCGCGAGGCCGAGGCGGTGGTCGATGCCGACGACGAGCGCGGCTGGGAGCAGGCCAACATGCGCTTTCACGAGCTGATCTACGCGGGCGCCCGCAACCCCTATCTGCACCAGGAGATCCTGCGGATGCGCACGCGCACCCAGGCCTACCGGCGGCACGCCTTCAGCGCGGTGGTCAGGCTGCGGATCTCGTACGACGGCCACTCGGGGATCGTCGACGCGATCCTCGCGAACGACTGCGAGGCCGCTGCGCGCGCAGGCTTCGCGCACCTCAACCCGAGTGGCTCGCCGCTGGTCACCGACCTGTTGATGAAGCTGCCCAGGGAATTGCTGGACTGACCCCGCCCCGGGCGCGAAAAGAAAAGAACGAGAGGAGACGACGATGAACGCAGCCGGGATTTCCCGCACCGAGAAGATGATCGCCCGCAAGGACGGCCCGATCGGCTGGATCGTCTTCAACAATCCGGCTCGCCGCAACGCGGTCTCGGTCGAGATGTGGGAGGCGCTGGCCGAGATCGTCGACGACTACGCCCGCGACCCGGCGATCCGCGTGATCGTCGCGCGCGGCGCCGGCGGCAAGGCCTTCGTGTCGGGCGCCGACATCTCCGAGTTCGAGCAGAAGCGCTCCACGCCCGAGAGCACCGAGGCCTACCGCCGGATCTCCGAGCGCGGCGGCGAGGCCCTTCGCCTGGTCGGCAAGCCCACGGTCGCCATGATCGAGGGCTTCTGCATCGGCGGCGGCGTGTCGCTGGCGCTGTCCTGCGACCTGCGCATCGCCGCCGAGAGCGCGCGCTTCGGCGTGCCGGCCGCGCGCCTCGGCCTGGGCTACGAGCTGCCCGGCGTGAAGAAGCTGGTCGACGTGGTCGGCCCGGCCTTCGCCAAGGAGATCTTCTACACGGCCCGCCAGTTCACGGCGGCCGAGGCGCTGCAGATGGGCCTGATCAACCGCATGGTGGCCGACGACCAGCTCGAGTCCTACGTGGCCGACTATGCGCGAACGATTGCAGCCAATGCACCCCTGACGGTGGCCTCGATCAAGACGATCGTTGGCGAGGCGCTGAAGGACGAGTCCAAGCGCGACGAAGCGCTCTGCGACCGCGTCGTCGATCAATGCTTCAACAGCGAGGATTACGTCGAGGGCCGCCGCGCCTTCATGGAGAAGCGCCCGGCGGTCTTCAAGGGCCGCTGAGCGCACAGCGCTACGCACCGTCGGCCCGCCCAGCCGGCAAGGTGTTCGCTTCCGGGCAATCCCGGGCACGCAGAAGCCGCACAGAGCTTCGCCCACAACATCGAGATGGAGGAGTCACCATGAACCTGCGGATCCGCACCCTGCTCGCGGCCACCTGCGCGGCCTTCGGCCTCTCGGCCGGAAGCGCCAGCGCGCAGATGGCCGACTGGGAGACCAAGCTCTACGAGGCCGCCAAGGCGGAGAAGGAATTCACCGTCTACACCGCCCACTACAACACCGAGGAGATCGCGAACCTCTGCGCGGCCTTCGAGAAGAAGTACGCGGGCGTCAAGTGCAACTTCGTGCGCACCACCGCGCAGGTGGCCTTCCAGCGCCTGCAGCAGGACCTGAAGGCGAACCGCCCGGTGGCCTCTGTGTTCAGCAGCACCGACGTCAGCCACTATCCGGCGCTGCGCAAGATGGGCGCGCTCATGCAGTACAAGCCCAACAACTGGGACCAGATGGTCGACTCGCTGAAGGAGTACAGCGATCCCGAGCACTATTCGGTGACCACGGCCGCCGCCCTGATGCTGATCACCTACAACACCGAGCTGGTCAAGGAGGCCGACGCGCCGAAGAACTGGCCCGACCTGCTCGACCCGAAGTGGAAGGACAAGGTGTCGATCGGCCATCCCGCCTTCAGCGGCTACGTGGGCACCTGGGTCGTCCTGATGCGCAAGCTCTACGGCTGGGAGTACTTCGAGAAGCTCGAGAAGAACAACCCGCAGATCGGCCGCTCGGTCAACGACACGGTCACGATGCTCAACGCCAAGGAGCGCTGGGTCGCGGCGGGACCCGAGGCCACCACGCTGATGAGCCGCGACAAGGGCAACCCGCTCGCGGTCGTCTACCCGACCGACGGGGCGCTGCTGATGGTGTCGCCCAGCTCCGTGCTTGCCAGCGCGCCGGCGCCCAATGCCGGCAAGCTCTTCATCGAGTTCCTGCTCAGCAAGGAAGCCGCCGAGACCCAGGTGAAGAACCACGCGCTCTCGCTGGTCAAGGGTGTCGCGGTGGGGCCGGGCAAGAAGCCGCTCGAGCAGATCAAGGTCGCGCGCCCGACCGCCGACGAGATCGCCAAGGGCATCCCCGAGGTGAAGGAGAAGTTCCGCGACACCTTCGGGATCTGATCGCGAGCGCCTCGCGCGCCCGCCCCGGACCCTGGCTGTGCCCGCCCGCGGGCAGGCCCCTCGAGGGCCTGCCCGGGGTCCTTCCCGACCGCCCCGGAAATCCGTCATGAGTACCGTCACCCCACCCGCCTCGGCCGCGGGCCGGCCGGCTTCGCTCGGCGAACGGCTGCGCCACATGGATCGCTCCTACTGGGTCTGGATCCTGGCCATCGTCGTGCTGCTCGTGCTGGTCGTGAACCCGCTGGTTCGCCTGCTGCTGGTCAGCTTCCAGGACAGCGAAGGCGCGTTCACGCTGGCCAACTACGCGGCGGCCTACGGCCGCTCGCGCCACATCGACGCGCTGCTGAACTCGCTGGTCCTCGGCGTGTCGGCCGCCAGCCTGTGCCTGGTCTTCGGCGTTCCGATGGCCTGGGCGCTGTCGCGCACCGACATGCCCTTCAAGGGGCTGATCTGGATCTCGATCCTGGGCACCTTCATCATCCCGCCCTACCTGGGCGCGGTGGGCTGGATCCTGCTGGCCGGGCCCAACGCCGGCTGGCTGAACCGGGCCTTCGTCGCGCTGACCGGAGCGGATTCCGGGCCGTTCAACATCTACAGCATGACCGGCCTCGTGCTGGTGATCGCCTGCTACAGCTTCCCCTACGTGTTCGTGTTCACCAAGTCCGCGCTCGACCTGGTGTCCTCGGAGATGGAAGACGCGGCCAACATCCTGGGGGCGGGCAACCTGCGCACCACGCTGTCGATCACGCTGCCGCTTGCGCTGCCGGCGATCATCGGCGCCTTCATCCTGGTCTTCCTCGAGGCGATCGCGCTGTTCGGCTCGCCCGCCCTGCTGGCGCTGCCCGGCCGCTTCCACGTGGTGACGACCCAGCTCTGGCAGTTCTTCGAGTTCCCGCCCAGGGTGGGCGTGGCCGCCGCCTACGCGATGCCGCTGCTGGGCATCACGGTGCTGCTCTTCTGGCTGCAGCGCCGGATCATCAGCCGCAAGGGCTACGTGTCGCTGACCGGCAAGGGCGGCGAGCGCCGGCCGGTGGCGCTGGGCGCCTGGCGCTGGCCGATGCTCGCCTTCTGCCTGGCGGTCTGCACGCTGTCCTTCTTCATGCCGATGGTGGTGATCGTGCAGGCCGCAACCGCCAAGGCCTGGGGGCGCGGGTTCTCGCTCGACAACTTCACGCTCGACAACCTGTACTTCACGATGTTCGAGAACAACCTGACCCGCGACGCGACGCTCAACACGTTCACGTACGCGGGCGGCGCCTCGATCATCGCGATCGTGCTGTCGCTGTGCATCGCCTACGCGGTCAACCGCAACCTGGTCGGCAGGCGCCTCGGCAACACGCTGTCCTTCCTCACGATGGCGCCCTTCGTGATCCCCGGCATCGTGCTGGCGATCGGCTTCTACGCGGCCTACGCGAACCCGCCGTTCATGCTGTACGGCACCGCCTGGATCCTCATCCTGGCCTTCGCCACCCGCTTCCTGCCGATCGCCTACACGAACAGCAGCGCGGCGATACGCAGCATCAACCCGGAGCTGGAGGACGCGGTGCGCATCCTGGGTGGCAGCCGCTTCACCGCGATCTGGCGCGTCGTCATGCCGCTGCTCAAGCGCAGCCTGGCCGGCGCCTTCATCCTGGTGTTCATCCCGGCCACCCGCGAGCTGAGCGCCGCGATCTTCCTCTACTCCATCGACACGCAGGTGCTGTCGGTCCTGCTGTTCGACAAGAGCGACGAAGGCAACTTCGAGATGCTCGCGTCGATCGGCCTGATCCTCGTCGTCATCACCGTCGCGCTGATCCTGATCGGCTTCCGCCTGATGGGCCGCGACTTCATGCTCAGGAGAACCTCCGCATGAGCAAGCTCGTGCTTCGCAACGTTTCCCGCGCCTTCGGCGACTACGTGGCCGTCGACAACCTGAACCTGACGATCGAGGAAGGCGAGCTGGTCTCGCTGCTCGGCCCCTCGGGCTGCGGCAAGACCACCACGCTGCGGATGATGGCCGGCTTCCTCTCGCCCACCGGCGGCACGATCTCGGTCGGCGACAAGGTCGTCTCCTCGCCCGAGTCCAGCCTGCCGCCCGAGCGGCGCAACATGTCTATGATCTTCCAGAGCTACGCGATCTGGCCGAACATGACGGTGGCCGAGAACGTGGGCTTCGGCCTGAAGATCAGGAAGATCGAATCCTCCGAGATCGCCCGCCGCGTCGACCAGATCCTCGACGTCGTCAAGCTGCGCCACCTGCGCGACCGCTACCCGGCCGAGCTGAGCGGCGGCCAGCAGCAGCGCGTGTCGCTGGCGCGGTCCATCGTCGTGCAACCCTCTGTGCTGCTGCTCGACGAGCCGCTGTCGAACCTCGACGCGAACCTGCGCGAGGAGATGCGCTTCGAGATCCGCCGGCTGCACGACGAGTTCAACATCACGATGGTCTACGTCACGCACGACCAGGCCGAGGCGATGGTCACCTCCGACCGGATCGCGGTGATGAACAAGGGCAGGATCGAGCAGATCGACAAGCCCTTCGAGCTCTACTGCAGGCCCAAGACCGCCTTCGTGGCGGGTTTCATCGGCCGAACGAACTTCCTCGAAGGCGCGCTGCGCGGCGGCGAGGTCGACTTCGGCGGCTTCGCACTGCCGGCCAGGGCGCTCGGCGGCAGCCTGCCGGAGCAGGTCAAGGTCTCGGTCCGGCCGCAGTGCATCCACCTGCATCGCAGCGCCCCCGCGGCCGGGGACGATCGCTTCTGCGTGGCGGCAAAGATCGACCAGCGCGCCTACCTGGGCGAATCCTGGGACTACCAGATCCGCATTCCCGGACTGGCCGATCCGCTTCGCGTGACCGCGCGGCCCCAGGAGGTGTTCGAGATGAACGAGGACGTGGTCGCCGAGATCGACGCGACGCAGGTCACGGTCATCGAGTGATGCAATCGAGTCATTGGCCAGGCCGGGGCCGCCGCGGCGCGTGCCCCGGGGCAACAGGAGAGAAGAGAAAATGTCATTGCCGCTCGAAGGCGTGAAGGTGATCGACCTCACCAGCGTGATGGCCGGCCCCTACTGCGCGATGGTGCTCGGGGATCTGGGCGCCGACGTGATCAAGATCGAGAGCTTCCCCGACGGCGACGCCTCGCGCCGCTTCGACCCGAAGGTCAACGACGAGTCCTACTGCTTCGCGGTGCTCAACCGCAACAAGCGCAGCGTGGCGCTCGACCTGAAGGACCCGCGCGGCAAGGAGGCGTTCCTGAAGCTGGCCGCCGGCGCCGACATCGTGATGGAGAACTTCCGGCCCGGCGTGGTCAAGCGCCTGGGCATCGACTACGACAGCCTCGCGAAGACCAACCCCGGCCTGGTCTACGCGTCGATGTCGGGCTTCGGCCAGACCGGCCCCTACGGCAAGCGCGGCGGCTACGACATCATCGCGCAAGGCATGTCCGGCATCATGATGATGACCGGCTACCCGGGCGGGCGGCCAGCCAAGGTCGGCATCGCGATGAACGACATCGCCAGCGGCGTCACCGCGCTGTACGGCATCCTCGGCGCCTACATCGGCAGGCTGCGCAGCGGCAAGGGCCAGTACCTGGAGACCTCGCTGCTCGAGGCGGGGCTCGCCTGGAGCATCTGGGAATTCGGCGCCTGGGCCGGCGCCGGCGAGATCCCCACGCCCACCGGCACGCGCCACCGCCGCTCCGCCCCCTACCAGGCCTATCGCACGCAGGACGGCTACGCCACGGTGGGCGCCGGCAACGAGAAGCTGTGGCAGGCCTTCTGCAACCAGGTCTGCGACAAGCCCGAGTGGCTGGCCGACCCGCGCTACGCGAAGCCGGGCGACCGGCTGAAGAACGCCGACGACCTCGAGCGCGACATCGAGGCGGTGTTCGCCACCGCGCCCACCGCGCACTGGGTCCAGAAGATGGACGCGGCCGGCGTGCCCGGAGGCCCGGTCTACAGCTTCGAGCAGACCCTGGCCGACCCGCAGGTGGCAGCCCGCAAGATGGTCGTGGAGATGGACCACCCGAAGATCGGCCGGATGAAGACCCTTGGCCTGCCGATCAAGTCGACCGGCGAGCTGACCGAGATCCGCAAGCCTGCGCCGTTGCTGGGCCAGCACACGGCCGAGGTGCTCGGCGAGCTCGGCTATGGCGAGGCCGACGTCGCGGCGATGCTTGCCGGGGGCGCCGCCTACGACGACGCGCGCGGCGGGGCTGCCTGATCAGCCCTCGTTCGCCACGCCCGACACCACGTGCCCGGCCGGCGCCACCCGCGCCGCCGACTCGCAGTGACCGGTCTGGTCGTCGAAGAAGAAGTCGGGCTCGAACTCCTTCAGGAAGGGGCCCTTCTCGAGCCCGCCCAGGAACAGCGCCTCGTCGACCTCGATGCCCCAGTGCATCAGCGTGCGGATCGCGCGCTCGTGCGCCGGCGCGCTGCGCGCGGTGACCAGCGCGGTGCGGATCCGCATCGGCGCCACGACCGCCATCTCCGCGCCGACGCCCGGGTCCGACACCTCGCTCTCGCGCTGCAGCCGGTGCAGGGCCTGCAGCAGCGGCATGAAGGGGCCGGGCGGCAGCGGCAGCGCGGCGCGGTCCGCCTCGTGCTGCTGGAAGGCGTCGAGTCCGCCCGCCTGGAACACCCGCTCCGACTCGTCGGAGAAGAGCACCGCGTCGCCGTCGAAGGCGATCCGGATCTCGTCGGGGTGCGACTCCGAGGCCTTGACCGACTCGGGGAACACGCGCGCGGCCGGAATGCCCGCGGCCAGCGCCGCGCGCACGTCGTCGGCATTGGCCGACAGGAAGAGGTTGGCCTTGAGCGGCGCCAGGTAGCGCCAGGGCGCGCGGCCCCGGGTGAACACGCCGCGCTCGAGCCGCAGGCCGGCGCTGGCGGCCGAGCGGAAGACGCGCAGCCCGCTCACCGGATCGTTGCGCGACACGACCACGACCTCGACCCGGCGGTCGCGCTCGCCGCGGCCCGGAGGGTCGAACTGCAGCAGCTTGCGCACCAGCGCCCAGGCCACGCCGGGCTGGGCGGGGCTGTCCAGGCGCTCGCGCTGCAGCGCCATGTAGGCGGCGTCGTCGTCCTGCTCGAACACGCGGTTCTCTTCTTCGAAGTCGAAGACCGCGCGTGAGGAGATCGCCACCACCAGTTTTCCGTCGAGACTTGCGGGCATGACGGCAGGTTAGCATTGCGGCCATGAAGCTCACCAACCGCCTGTTCGACGAGATCGCGATCGGCGACAGCGCAAGCATCCGCCGCGTCTGCACTGAGTCCGACCTCTACGTCTTCGCCAACGTTTCCGGCAACCTGAACCCGGCGAACCTGCCGGATCTGGAAGCCCGGTTCGACACCGACGGCGACCCCGGCACCGGCGCGGTGGCACCGTCGATGTGGCTGGCCTCGCTGATCGGCAACGTGATCGGCACCCGCCTGCCCGGCCCCGGCGCGCTCTACCGGGCCCAGACCCTGGTGTTCCGCGACCGCGCACGGGTCGGCGACGAACTGCAGGTCACGGTCACCGTGGCCGACAAGCGCGAGCCGCGCCTGCTGCTGCTCGACACCCGGATCGAACGACTCGGCGGCACGACCGGCGGCCAGTCGATCGCCGAAGGCCAGGCCGAGGTCTTCGCGCCGCAGCGCCGGATCGAGATCGCCGACGCGGCGTTGCCGGAAGTGCTGGTGCGTCGGCACGAGCAGTTCGACCGGCTGCTGGCGGCCTGCGCGGGCCTGCCGCCGCTGCCCACCGCGGTGGTCTGCCCCGACGATCCCGCCTCGCTGGAGGGCGCGCTGCAGGCGCGCGACGCCGGCCTGATCGCGCCGGTCCTGGTCGGCGCAGAGGCCGGGATCCGCGAGACCGCGGCCGACCTGGAACGCGATCTGAGCGGCGTGCCGATCGTCAACGTGACGAGCGACGAGGAAGCGGCCCGCCGCGCGATCGCGCTGGCCCGCGAAGGCCGCGTGCGCGCGGTGATGAAGGGCCACCTGCACACCGACACGCTGCTCGCGGCCATCGTGCGCCGCGACGACGGCCTGCGCACCGGACGGCGGATCAGCCACGTCTACGCGATGGACCTGCCCGGCATCGCCGACCTGCTGTTCATCTCCGACGCGGCGATCAACATCGCACCGGACCTCCAGGCCAAGGTCGACATCGTGCAGAACGCGATCGACCTGGCGCGCGCCTGCGGCCTGCCCGAGCCGCGGGTGGGCATCCTTTCCGCGGTCGAGACGGTCACCCCGACGATCCCGTCCACCATCGACGCCGCGGTCCTGTCCAAGATGGCCGAGCGCGGCCAGATCACCGGCGGCCTGGTCGACGGCCCGCTGGCCATGGACAATGCGGTCGACCTGCAAGCCGCCCGCACCAAGGGCATCGTCTCGCTGGTCGCCGGCCGCGCGCAGGTGCTGATCGTGCCGAACCTCGAATCCGGAAACATGCTGGCCAAGGAGCTGACCTTTCTGGCCCACGCCGAGGCGGCGGGGCTGGTCCTCGGGGCGCAG